>JAFQWR010000238.1 GCA_017407365.1 Clostridia bacterium | reverse complement strand
CGTACACCTACGTGTTATACCGCTATCGCTGAGCGGCGGCAGGCGGCGCTACGGAATGGAACAGGCAGAGTGCAGCCTTGGGGCGGCTTTTTGCCCTGCATGAGGCGTTTTTTTGCGGCGCTTGTTGCGTAGAAGCGGTGGAAATGCATATACTTTAAGGTATGAAGGGTGTTTTTACGGGTGGCGGTACCGCAGGGCATATCACGCCGAATATCGCCGTTTACGAGCAAATGCAAAAAAGAGGCTGTGAGGCTGTGTATATCGGGAGTAAAGGGGGAATGGAGGCTGAGCTTGTGCGGGGCATCCCCTTTTACGGCATCCCGTGCGAAAGGCTCAGGCGCTCGCTTTCGCTTTCTAACCTGCGCATTCCGTTTGCGGTGATGCGCGGTGTGCGTGAGGCAAGGGAAATTCTTGAGAGGGAAAAGCCCGATTTTGTTTTTTCTAAGGGCGGCTTCGTTGCCTTCCCCGTGTGCGTTGCCGCCTCTATGCTGAAAATACCGTTGTTTCTGCACGAATCCGACCTTACCGCAGGGCTGGTAAACAGGCTCACCGCGCGGTATGCCAGACTGTGCTTTACCGCCTTCCGTGAAACGGCGGAGCGCTTGCCAAGGGGCGTGTGGGTGGGCACACCCATTCGGGAGAGCGCAACGGTGCAGGGCAGAAAAAGGAGGGGCTTTTCCAAAAGAAAGCCCACCGTTTTGGTGATGGGCGGAAGCAGCGGTGCCGCCCGACTCAATGCGCTTACCGTGTCTGCGCTCCCCCTTTTAGAGGACTTCCGTGTTTTGCATATCACGGGGAGGGGAAAGGGTAGCCTGCGCGCGGGCAGGGGCTACTACCCTTATGAATTCGTGCAGGATATGGGTGCGCTGTATGCAGAGGCGGACGTTGCCGTTTCCCGTGCAGGGAGCAACGCGCTTGCAGAGCTGATGTGCGCAGGTGTACCCACGCTTGCGGTGCCGCTACCCTCGGGCAGGGGCGACCAGAAGCAGAATGCTGCCTACTATGCCGCACTTGGGGCAATCCGCACGGTGCCTGAGGAGGAGCTTACCGAGAAGAAGCTCGCAGAGGAGGTGCGTCTGCTGAAGGATGGGGCGGCGGACTTTCGGCGGGCAATGCAGGATGTATGCCGCTTAAAAAGTGCCGCACGCATAGCGGATGAAATCATACGGGAGATAGGTTGCCTTTGAGGCAGGGCGGTAAGGGAAGAAAACCTCGGGAAGTGCAAAGCTGCACTTCCTTTTTTTTTGCGATTTTTATTGGCGTGGGCGGAAAAATCTCCGTGCGGCGTGGGGAGGGGAAGGGGGCTTTGCTCTGCGTTTTTTTGCGGTGCGGCGGTGGGCCAACAAATGGCGTGAAGAGCAAGACCGCTTGCAAAGCAGAGGGGGAGCAGGCGCTGTGATTGATTGCTCAAGGAAGGGGTATTGTTGAAATTTGAGCCGTTTTTGGGCATTTCAGTTGACAACTCCACAAGAATATGCTATGATAGAACGAAAACGGACGGTAAAAAAACGTTGCAAACGGGTATCTCCTCTGCGGCGAAAAAAGCGGATTTTTTTGCCTTACGGGGAGGTAAGGAGAAAGAGGATTATGGCTAAGGTATACGCTTCACTTTCGGAGATGATCGGCAATACGCCCCTGCTGCACCTGAGCGCTTTTACAAAGGCGCTTGGCATTGAGGCAGAGCTGTACGCCAAGCTCGAGGGGTTTAACCCGGGCGGCTCGGTGAAGGACCGTGTTGCCCTCTCGATGATTGACGATGCGGAAAAAAGGGGCTTGCTCAAAAAGGGCTCCGTCATCGTGGAGCCCACAAGCGGAAACACCGGAATAGGGCTTTGCGCCGTTGCTGCGGTGAAGGGCTACCGTGTAATCATCGTTATGCCCGAAACGATGTCGAGGGAGCGTCAGCTTCTGATGCGTGCGTACGGTGCGGAGCTTGTTTTAACGGACGGAGCAAGAGGAATGCAGGGGGCGATTGACGAGGCGGAAAGGCTTGTGCAGACCCTTCCCAACGCCTGTATGCCTGCGCAGTTTGATAATCCTGCCAACCCCGAGGCGCATTCTGCCACGGCAAGCGAAATTTACGAGGCGCTTGGCGGAAATGTTCAGGCGTTTGTGGCAGGTGTTGGCACGGGCGGTACGCTCACGGGCGTGGGCAGGTGGCTAAAGCAAAAAAGCCCTGCGGTGCGAATTGTGGGTGTAGAGCCTGCGGATAGCCCTGTGCTTTCGGGCGGTAAGGCAGGCGTACACGGCTTGCAAGGCATTGGCGCAGGGTTTGTGCCCAAGGTTCTGGATGCTTCGGTGATGGATTCCGTGATGTGTGCTACCACGCAAAACGCCTACGCGATGGCGCGGCTTTTCGCAAGGACGGAGGGTCTTTTGGTGGGGATCTCCTCAGGTGCGGCGCTTTGGGCGGCGACGGAGCTTGGCAGAAAAGAGGAATACAGAAAAAAGAATATCGTTGTTCTTCTTCCTGACGGCGGAGAGAGGTATCTTTCCACCGATTTGTTTGCGGAGTGACCGCTGAAAATATGTTGCATAAACCGATGGTATATCAAGTACGTATCCCCCGTTTTTTGGGGGATTTTTTATTATTATGGCGGCTGATTTATCGGCAGAAGGATAGAATTGTAACGAAAGGAACTTTTTTTTACAAAGCTATTGACAACGCCACTTGTGTATGATATAATACAGGTAATAAAGGACAAGGAGATTTGATTTATGAAAAAAATCCACATCGTTTTAATCAGTATCGCCACCGCTGTGGTGCTTGCCATTGGCTCGGTTGCCCTCTGGTATTTTGATAGCGGTGTTCGTCCGCTCACTGCAAGAAGAGAGAAAAGGATAATAGAAGCAATGATTGATTTTTCAGATGGGTACAGAACTTTTGAGAACACAGAGATCGAGACCTATCTGGGCTCTTATATGGGTGCGGACGTATTTATGCTAAAGGGTGATTATTCTATGCTAACCGTAATAAAGAATTATGAATATAGAGGCTTTTCCTTTGAAGATATGTATGGATTCCCGCTTATCTGGGTTTATAAGGGCGGTAAGCTTTATTTGTTCGAGCTTTTAGCAGAGGCAAATAGCCCGATGCTTCAAAAGCGGCACGTAGAAAAGATAGCGAAGATCTTTTATGAAAAGTACATACATACTAACGAGGAAGGATCGGGGG
>JAFQWR010000237.1 GCA_017407365.1 Clostridia bacterium | reverse complement strand
GGATGTTATGTGTACAGAATCATATTGAATATAATTAGTTTTTATTGTATAATTAGGAAAATGAGGCGTATGAGCTGTTTGAAAATAAACGCGACAGTGTTATTATGGTCGCGGTGGAGTGTTAAATGTTATGAAAAATGCTTTTGAGTTAATTGAATACAACGGTATTCCTTATCCAGAAGGATATATCTCAAGAATAAAAGAAGTTGCAGGTCATCTTGATAAGGAGTGCATAGAGCAAGAGGACTGTTATTCATTGCATACTGAATACAGCTATGGCAAACGCAAGCTCGATAGTGCGATTCTAAATAAGTATAAAGAGTTGAGAGAAGCACATAAGGGCGGCGTTCCGCAGCTTTGGAAAAGCGAAGAATGGGCGAAAGAATTTTTTGCATTTATTTGTGAGTTGACTGCTGACAAAAATCCGCCAAACATCGTAGAAATACATCCGCCGTTCAATGATTATGCTGATATCGAGCATTTTGTGAAATGCTATAAAGTGTTTGAAAAAGAGATAAAGCAGGCTTATCCGAACACCAACATTTTTATTGAAAACAGGTCGGGAGCAGTTTATCGAGGTGGCAGATTTGTAGTTGGAAAGGCAGACGAAATTGTTTCTTTGTGCGAGGCAATAGAAAAATACAATTTAGATCTTGGAATTGTTTTGGATTTTCCGCAATTACTTACCGCAGAGCGTCTTGATACATTGAAATTTAATGCTGATAAATATAAAGCAGCAATAGAGAAAATACATCCGTATCAGCACTTAATAAAAGGTATTCACATCTGGGGAAAAAAGAAAAATCTTAAAGGACGGTGGATTGCTCATTGCGGAACACTTGATACATATTTTGGTGGAAACGAAGAAAGTAAAACTATTTTCCTTGATGGAATCAAGAGGATATGCGATGATGGAAGAACAAGATTTTTAGTGCCGGAAGTTAATTCGGGTGCAGAAGATTTGAGAAGTATTATTGAGGATGTTTTTAGAAGATGAACTTATAAAAGGCGGCGGAGAAATCTGTCGCTTTTACACTATATATAGCGTTTGAGGTGTTGAAATTAATAATAATTTGTGGTATAATGTAAGTGAAAATGATGCGCGAGGTGACACTATGAATATTGTATTTTTGATTGGCAATGGATTTGATTTGAATTTGGATTTAAAGACGAGTTATCGTCATTTTTACGACTATTACATATCCTTGCATAGTAAAAATCCTACTATTGAGAAATTCAAGAAAGAACTGTCGGAAAATCTTGATAAATGGGCTGATCTTGAATTGGAGCTTGGTAAATATGCTAACAATTTCGGAATGGAAAATGAAAACGATTTTGTTGAGTTGCTATATGATATTCAAGATTCTTTGGCAGATTATCTTGATATGCAAGATGCGGATTTTTCTGTTACGGAAGATGATAAGAAAAAGGCGATTAACGACTTATCAGAATTCGAGAAATATCTTACACCGAGAGAGCGTGAAGAATATCTTGTCTACAAAAATCCGCATAAGACAAGCAATTTCGATATAAGGGTTATTACCTTAAACTACACCAAAACCTTTGAGAAAATTTACGGTTGGAATAGTCGAGCTTTAGATTTAGGTAGCCGCCGTATAGGAAACTCATCCTATGGTACATTAATGTCTCTTTTTGAGCATATTCATGGGACGACAACGAGTAATATGATTTTGGGTGTTAATGATATTTCTCAGATTGAAAACGAAGCTCTAAGAAATTCGATTATGATTCAACGCGCCTTGATCAAGACAGAGATGAACGTAAACGCCGGAACGATGAGGGATGATAGATGTTCAAGAGCAATAGATGCCGCAGATGTTATTTGTATTTACGGTATGTCTTTGGGAGATACAGACCGATTTTGGTGGAATAAGGTTGGGATGCGCGTTGCAAAATCTAACGCTCGATTGTTTGTTTTCGGTAAAACTGAGGATCTTCCTCGTAGACGCGAATATATGGCGAGCAATAAAAAAGATGAGCTTAAAAACTTGTTTGTATCACATCTTGATTTTGATGAGCCTTCTAAAGAAAAAATCAAAAAGCAGACATTTGTGTGCTTAAACTCCAACATGTTTAAGGTTAAACTACATTATCCCGAAAAGAAAACACCTGAGCAAATCGCTGCAGAAAACGCAGACACATTGGCAAAGGTACAAGAGGTGCTTGTGAGTGTTGGATAAACAAAGAACACGAAAATAAGCCAAAAATCTCCCTAAGTGGTCAAACATGTGGTCAAAGGCGAAAATGGGCTTGTTCAACCCTCGAAGCAGGGAAGAACAAGCCTATTATGTTTATTGTGAAAACGCGAGATTTCAAGAGATTTTTAGAGGAAATAAAAGAAAATCGGAGGTTCTGTTGAACCTCCGATTTTGGTTTTTGTAAGATCTTGTGTTAACTTCGGTGTTTATGACCAACAAGCAGTAAACAAAACTCAACGTTTACAAGAGAAATGCATTATCATGGTTTTCCGGTAGCTGCTTGTTCTTCAGATTTAAATATTTTTTGTAAATTTACATTGTGGATATGCTTCGCAACCCATAAAACTCCCATTCTTTCCTTGGCGCAATACAAGCTTTTTGCCGCAGCGAGGGCAGATGTTGTTTGATAGATTTTGTTGATTGGTGCGAATATTTTGAATATGCTCTTTTCTGCTGATAGAAGTATCGTTTGCATGTATTAGTGCAGAGTACGCACATTCCATTTGTTTGGGAGAAAGAGTGCTTCTATTGTCGCTTTTCAGCAAGCGTCTGAGTTCGCCAAGAGTATATACTCCTTCAGCGTTTATAAATTGGGTGTTGCCTTGAATAAAGACAACTGCGGAAAAAAGCGGAAGATTTTCGGTGAGTAAATTGGATACGTGATAGAGATGTGTTTTGTTTTGCTTAATTGGATTGTAAAACTTGTTCTTGACTTTGCCGTAGTTCAAAACCTGCGTCCACTCAAGGTGGTTTTCCTGTCCATAGATGCGACCCGAATAGTTTTTGGTTTCTATGACGTAGACGCCATTTTTGTTGATTACAATGTGATCAATCTGACAGGTTTTGGTATTATCCACTCTTATTGTAAGATTATTGATGACATACCTTTCCTGAGGCTTTGTTTTACCTACAAATAATCTTACCTTAAGCTCTCCAAGCCAGCCTTTGCCTTTCGGAGTTCTTATCCATGCTATGAGAATCAGGATAATACATCCAAGTGCTATTAAAAAAGGCATAGTTGTTCTCCTATAAAAGTATAAAACAAAAACAGTTTTTCCTTATTTATCCTCACCCGAAAGCTGCATTTTGCGGTCTGCTAAGGCAAGGCCCTCCAGCATTTCGTCGATATCACCCATCATAAAGGTGTCCAACGAGTAAAGGGTCAGTCCGATGCGGTGATCGGTCACACGGCCCTGGGGGAAGTTGTAGGTGCGGATGCGCTCGCTGCGGTCACCTGTGCCGACCATCTGCTTGCGGTCTGCGGCAATTTTAGCGTTTTCTGCCTGTGCGTAGTAGTCATAAAGACGGGAGGCAAGCACCTTCATTGCCTTTTCACGGTTTTTGATTTGCGAGCGCTCGTCCTGGCATTGCACCACAATACCCGTGGGAATATGGGTAATGCGGATGGCGGATTCCGTTTTGTTTACGTGCTGACCGCCTGCGCCACCCGAACGGTAGGTGTCAATGGAAAGATCGTTTTCGTTGATATTGACCTCAACCTCCTCGGCCTCGGGCATAACGGCTACGGTAACGGTGCTGGTGTGGATGCGTCCCTGAGATTCCGTTTCGGGCACGCGCTGTACGCGATGCACGCCCGATTCGTATTTCAGCTTGGAATACGCGCCCTTACCCACGATCAGGTAAACCGCCTCCTTCACGCCGCCAAGCTCGGTTACGGTTGCGTCCATTTCCTCCGTCTTCCAGCCGACCTTTTCGGCATAGCGGAGGTAGGTTTTCAGAAGGTCTGCGCCAAACAGAGCTGCCTCGTCTCCGCCTGCGCCGCCACGGATTTCCAGAATGACGTTCTTTTCGTCGTTGGGGTCCTTGGGCAGGAGA
Source organism: Clostridia bacterium (assembly GCA_017407365.1). GTDB lineage: Bacteria > Bacillota > Clostridia > Christensenellales > HGM11417 > RGIG2219. The sequence continues at coordinate 3,572 of JAFQWR010000237.1, read as the reverse complement.
AGAATTTTCAGCTCTTCCGTTTTTTGCTCAATGCGCTCGGAAAGCTCTCCGATTTCGCCGTATAAAAGCTCGCGCATTTCCTTGTCCGTTTCCTGCTCGTACGTTTCGGTGGCTGCCTCCTTTTCGGCGGCAAGAGCAAGATATTCCTCGTAGGCGTCGCAAGCAGGGCTTAAGGAGGCGTGCTCCTTGGTGAGTGCCTTATATTCCTCCTGGCGGCTTAAAACAGCGGGATCGGAAAGCTGTGTTTCGATCTCTGCGCGACGTTTTTTCATAGCAAGTAGCTTTTCAAACATGCTTACTCCCCTTTCAGTACGGCAAGATATGCCTGAATTTCTTTTTTGGCGCCAATGAGGTCGTGCTCCAGATAGTTGCCGCACTGCTTCTTTTCCGTTCCGGGAACCTCGTCAAGCAGCAGACATTGCTCCAAAGCCCATACGGTAGCCTCTTTGGCTTCCTTTTCCTGTACGCCGTAGAGGAGCAGATAGCAGCCCGTGCGGCAGCCCATGGGCCCGAAGTAAACCACCTTATCCTTCAACGGTCCGTTGCGGATCACGGTTGCAAACAGATGCTCGATGGAATGCAGGGCGGCATAAGAAAGATAATCGCCGCCGTTGGGTACCTTGAAGCGGAGGTCATACGTCACTACGCCGTTTGCTTCGCCCAGGCAATAGATGCCGGGCACGATTTCGTCGTGGTCTAAGGTAAAGCTTTTGATGGTATCCATTTGTTTCCTCCCATAGCCTTATTGCAGATTGATCTGGTAGATGAAGTCATCCATGACGAAGCCCTCGCCAATGTCCGTTTTTTCCTCAAAAATCTTCTTGAAGCCGATGTGCTCGTAGAAGCCCTGCGAGCGCAGATTGTTGCGGTTGGTGGTAAGGCAGACGCATTTCAGATTGCGCTCAATGCCGTAGCGGCAGACAAAGCGCATCATACGGGAGGCGTTTCCCACACCGCGGTAGGGGGCAAGCAGATAGAATTTGCTCAGATACAGGATATCGTCCTCCTGCACCTGCATACCCACGTAGCCGATGATCTGGTCGTTCTGCTTAACAAAGTAATATTTGAAGCCTTCGGCAAACTGACGGGCAATTGCCTTGGGCGACTGATACTTTTTCAGCATATAATTGATCTGCTCCTCCGAAATAATATCGGGGAATGCCTCGTGCCAGACGGCGTCGGCAACAGCGGCAAGGGTGGGAATGGTGCTTTCGGTGACAGGCTCATAAAGTAAGCCGTCCTCGTATACGGAATCGGGAAGGATTTCCTTATAGTAGTAGGTGGTTTTTGTGGTATCGGTGGGAGCAGGCTCTGCGGGTGCCTCGCCGCTTCTCTTTCTTGCCTTGATAAATCGCTCTACGCGGTCGAAGTCCTTTAAGATGCTCACCTCAAAGTCCTTTTACAAAAGAGCCTTAACGTCTTGCGCCTGAACCATACCCACCTCTAAAAGAAGATAGCCATAAGAGATCAGGTGACGTGCGGCCTCGGCGGCTAAAATGCGATAGCAATCCAAGCCGTCCTTTCCGCCGTCCAAGGCGATGCGGGGCTCGTAATCGCGTACGGTGGGGGAGAGGAGCTCTACGTCATCCGTGCGGATATACGGGGGATTGCAGGTAATCAGATCGTAGCTACGGCTTAAATTGCTGAAGAAATCCGTTTCCACAAGGGCAACCGGTGCGTTTAATGCAACGGCGTTCTGCTCTGCAACGGCAAGTGCCTTGCGGGAGATGTCGGCAAGCGTCACTCTTGCGCCCGTTTTTTTCTGCACGGTGATACCGATGCATCCGCTGCCCGTGCAAAGATCCAGCACAGAGCTGTTTTCGTTTACCAGCTTGATGGCGTAATCTGCAAGAAGCTCCGTTTCAAAGCGGGGGATGAGAACGTCGGGGGTAACGGTGAAGTCGTAGCCGTAGAAGCAGGTGTTGCCCAGAATGTATTGCAGGGGCTTGCCCGTGGCACGCTCCTTTGCCATTTTGATGATATTTGCATATTCCTTGGGAGAAACCTTTTCTCTCATGGCAAGAGCGGCGCGCGTGCTTTTCAATGCGGCGCAGAAAATCCAATCGACGTCTGCCTCGTCTACGCCGGCAAGAATTGCTTCCGCCTCGGCACGTACCTGCTTGTAGGATCTGGGCTGTTCAAAGTCGAATTCTGCTGCGTTGGGATCCTCGTCCAGCTCAAGTGCGGCAAGGAAGGATGCGATGGCAACCTCAGCCATATCGTCCGTAGGGGGACGGGTGGTGATTTTTTGCATCAGCATTCCGGGCAGCTTTAAGGGATAGAGCAGAGGGAAGTCCGTTTTGGCAAGTGCCTTTAACAGCTCGTATGCAAGACCTGCCGTAACGGGCAGGGTTGCAAGACGCTTCAGCACGCGCAGCCATGCGGGGTCATCCACACCCAGCAGGAAGGAAACGAACACGCTGACCAGAATGGTTAAAAACAGGAAGGTGGTGCCGCAGCGGTTGTGGAAGGTGGTTTGCTTCTGCACGTTTTCCACGGTGAGAGGCAAGCCCTTTTCGTAGCAGTTTATGGTGCGATGCTCTGCGCCGTGGTACATAAAGGTGCGCTTGATGTCCTTCATCAGCGATACGAGCATCAGATATGCTGTCATAATGGCAAGCTTGCTGAATGCAAGAATGAACTGCTGCCAGCCCTCGCCAAGGGTGGGAATCAGCTTCTGGAACAGGCTGAGAATCAGGTTGGGCAGAACGATATATAAAAATACCGAAAGCGCAAGCCCTAAGACGAGCGAAAAGGTGGTTACAACGCTCATCAGGTCGACGTGCATTTTTTCGCTGACCCATTTTTCTGCTTTGCTCGGCTCCGATTCGCCAAAGACGTCAGCCGATTTCATCAGCGTTTTAACGCCGTCAATCATGTTGCAAACGAAGCGTACGGCGCCGCGGATAATGGGGAAGTTGAACCAGAAGCCTTTTTTGGAAAGAGGAGTCATGCGCTTGCGGGAAACGCGGATAACGCCCTCGCTGTCGCGTACGGCAAGAGCCATGCCCTGCTCGCCGCGCATCATAACGCCCTCGATAACGGCCTGACCGCCGATACCCGTATTGCGCACGGGGCATTCAGCGGATTTGTTTTGTTTTTCCTTTTTCATAAATCTCCTTACGTTGCGTGTGCCGCAACGGGCAAAGGCAAGGATGCTTGCCATGCATTTCTATTGCAGAGCCTTGCGGGGCTGCTGCACAAGAAGAGCGGTTGCCCTTCTGTATAATTTTTGTAAGCCCCATGATGCAGCGGGGCAGGTCGGCTTTTGGAAGGTTTGCGCGGTCAGCGCTGTAAAAAGCCGTAAATAGCAAAAAAGACCGCCATTTGCGGCGACCCTTTTTTACTGTTTGCTGTGTGCATTGCTCCGTAAAAAAGCCGGCCGCTAAGGGCGGCGGTAATCTTACAGACCGTATCTTTTTTTGAACTTATCCACGCGACCGCCCGTGTCTACCAGCTTTTGCTTGCCGGTGAAGTAAGGATGGCAGTTGCTGCAGATATCTACTTTAATCGTGTCGCCCTTTTTGGTAGAGCCGGACGTAAAGGTAGCGCCGCAAGCGCACTGAACCGTC
>JAFQWR010000236.1 GCA_017407365.1 Clostridia bacterium | reverse complement strand
TCTGCCTTCTGCCCGTATTCCTCCTTGCTTGCAGGCGTTTCGGTGACGTCACCGAGCAAGCCATCGAGCCAATCGGTCAGGGCGGAATCATCGCCGAACAGGGCGAGGACGAGCGCCACGGTGAAGCTGTTGGTTGCCGAATGCAGGCTTTCGATTACGCTGTCACACGAGGCTCTTCTTTCGGCAAGGTCTACCGACTGATAGTATTGATAGAGCATCCCAAGCGCCAGCTTTCCGTCGATGCTGTCACCCGTCTGCGTATAGTAGGCGTTCAGCATAGCCGCCATTTCGCCCATTAACAGGGTGAATTCCTGCGTGAACGATGCCATGCCGCCTGCCACGCTCCAATAATCCTTCAACAAAAAGCCGGGGTTATCTTCGTGCTCCTCAATTTCGTTGTTTTTGCTGTAAAGCGCCGCTATCGCCTGCTTTTTGTACGCCGCAATATGATAGCTTTCGTTGATGGCGTCCTCGGCGTAGCCTGCAAGAAGCTGTGCATAGTTTTGCTCCATCTCCTCCTCGGGCATCCCTGCCACCTCCGTTTGCGTTACAAGCGTATCCGCATGGACGATGCTTTGGGAAAGCTCCTTGGCGTTTTTGCCACTGAAGCCGTTTGCCTCTGCAAACGCCTTGGGCTTTACTCCCTCTGTAACGACGGCAACAAACACGCCGCTGTCACAGAAATAGGAGGATAGCGATTGATACAGCGCATTCTGCATATCCTTGCGGTGTGTCTTTGCCCTGTTTGTGACGCTGACCTTTACCGCGCCCGTTTCATCGGAAAGAAATCCCAGCTGCCTTGCCCTATCGGCAAAGGCTACGCAGGCATAGGTTACGTGCATCCCCACAACGGAGGAAACAAAGCTGCTATCCTGCAAAAGGACGTCCGCATCGCGGTTTCTGCTGACCACCCCCGTGACGATATCCCTTTTATCGGTTACAAACGCCACGGAAGGATTGATGGAAAGCGCCACCGCACCCTCACCGGGTCTTTGAGTAAAAATTCCAAAGGCGTACAGCACGGGCAGCAGCACGCTTACCAGCACAATGGCTGCCAACGCATACGCACGGAGAGAGCGTTGCCTGAGCAGCTGCCAGAGGGAAATTCTTTCCTTCTGAGGCTCTGCCTTTGCTTGGGGAAGCGGCGCACGCACCACGTAGGGAGCGGCATCAGGCAGAGAAGAAAGCTCGTTTATCAGCATTTTTTCGATATTTTGCTTCATGTTGCCACCTCCTCTAAAAATTTGCGCATCTTTGCGATTGCTGTTTTATACTTACTTGTTACCGTGCCAAGGGGCATAGAAAGAAGCTTTGCCGTTTCCCGATGCTTATAGCCCCAGAAAACGTGCAGAACAACCACCCTACGCTCCTCCTCGTTGAGTGCCCGATTGAGCGCGTCAAAGGCACCGCCCTCGGGGATGGGGCTACCCACGGAAAGACGCTCTAATACGCTGTCCTCCGTAAGCTCCTCCCTTTTTTTGCGCTTGATGTCGTTTAAGGCGTAGTTGCGCGCAACGGTGAGCAGCCACGACCTTGCATCGGTATCGGGACGGTATTTTAAGATATTTTCTTTTACGCGTAAAAAAACGCTTTGCATGGCGTCTTCCGTATCGGAATAAGAGTGATAGTACGGATATAAAACCGCAAACACACCGCGCTTACAGCCCTCGTAAAGAGCCGCAAAGGCTTCGTGATCACCCTTTTGCATACGGATCAGGCATGCATTTACTTCCCTTCGTTCCAAGATAATTACTCCGTTTTTCTTTGGTGTATTTACCTTACCAAATATGGAACAATCGTGCAACCGTTTTTTATTGAGTTTTCAAAAAAAAAATTTAACAAAATTTGAATGTGTTAAAAATAGCCCGTCTGCGAAAAAAAAGAAGCCCTCGGGAAAAGGACTTCTTTTGTTGGAACATCGATTACATAGTGATTACCAGGTACGGTCTATATGCTCAACGCATTCAGGTTGCTTTTTTGTATTACAGCTGGAACCGCCATACCCGGAAGCTGTAAGCTCTCCGTTGTTCTGGTTTGAGTTCAGTCTTACAGGATCCGTCTTATGCGAATGTGCAACAATACCTGCTGTATACGCAAAACAATTAAATCCAATCTTACCACACCCAGTAGAAGTGATACTGCCGTTGTTCACGCAATATTCGATTATTCCACCCTGCGCGTAATTCACAATTCCTCCTGCGGAACAGTTCAAACGTAAAACTGAAACAATCATATTATTGGTGCAATTGGTTATCCGTGCGTTTAGCGCATATCCGCAAATGCCGCCGAGCCTTGATTGTCCGTTTGTATCACACCGATAGGTTAGCGAACCGTACAGCGTAACGCCCGATACTATGCCGCTGCATTTTGCCGCAACAACGCCAAAGAAGGATACCGTAGATGCATTGTTTGCCGCAGGACCGGTGATAGCTACGTCCACATTTGTAAAGGTAACATCCTTTACCTCGCCGCCCTCACCGATCATACCAAACAAGCCAAAATAAGAGCGGTTGTTTTTTGCGGGAATTCCCTCACGGCGGTGCAAGCCCGAGATTTCCTTTCCGTTTCCGTCTAACACACCGCAAAACGGCGTTTCCAGATAGTAGCCGCCCAAGGGCACCCAATTTTCTATACCCGAAAGATCGATATTCTCAATCAGCTTATAGTGTGCATCCATATTCATTTCGATATTGCATAGGTGCGTACTGTTTGCAATCAGATAGGGATCCTCTGCCGTGCCCGTGCCGCCTGCATAATTGACGGTATCGGAATAGGAAAAGCTTTCGATAACACCGTTGTATTCCATCTGATAATACTGCATAAAGGCATTTTGCATTTTTTCTGCTAAGGAAGCGTACTGCGTGGGCAGAAGCTCCCACAGGGCAATCAGGCCCTCATAGCCAACGATTGTGCAGCTTTGCGTTTCGCCCACATCGCCGAGAGAGGAAAGCCAAGCCTGATGGCTTTCGGTGAAGCCCTCAAGCGACATACTGCCAAGGGGGGTTCCGCCATAGGCAACAGCATCGAAGCAGGTCTTGTAATTCTCCGTTTTGATCGTGTTTTCTATCGAAGCGGTAAGCCCGGCATTGAAATTGACATCAGAGCCGACGCCAATCTTTGTTGTAATCTCCGTTGCCATAGCCTCGGTGATTGTATTCTTTTCTGCAACCACGCTGTAATAGGCGTTAAAGCGACCGCCAAACACACACGAGGCAAGCAGATGCGTGCCGTAGGTCTCGAAAAAGCGATAATAATCCTCATCCGTACCGCTTTCTGCAAGCGTAGCAAGTGCGGAAAGATAGCTGTCGGAAAGATAATTGAGATACTTACCCTTGACTCCGTAATCTACAAGACTTTGTCTGTATCTGGCAATATAATTATCCCATATATAATAATACTGGTCGGTATAACCGGAGTATTCAAAGCTCGCATTGTTTTTGAAGCCGACGGTGATGCTGGCAAACATTGCATTGACATCTGCGCCAACGCTGGTGGTAACGGAGCTTTTGCGGATCAACTCATCCATAGAGCGCGCATAGCTTGATTTTTGCGTGCTGATATTGATTCTGTTCTGGGCAGGGTCGGCATTCACGTCACTTTCCCTGATTTTTTCGCGATCTAAGACGCTGACTCCTGCCTTATAATCGTTGTAGCTCTGTGCGGAAACGACATTTACTGCGTGACCTACCCAACCGGGCAGATTTTTGACAGAAGGCTCCCCACCGCCACCCGGAAGAGCAACACAGCCAAGCAAGCTGATACAGCATACCATACCAAGCAACATACAAAGCAACTTTTTCATAGTTTTCCTCCTATGCGTATATTTATAAAGCACAATAACTATAACACTAATTTTAGTGTATGTCAACTATTTACACGCTTTTTCGTGTAAAATAGTAGTATGGCTACATTCGGAAACAACTTAAAGACATTGCGACAGGTAAAGCGCATTACACAAAAGGAGTTTGCAGAAAAAATGCAGACCACACAGCAGCGTGTAAGTGAGTGGGAATGCAATAAGGTAGAGCCCTCTCTTTACAATATCATGCGTATGCTGCGCATTCTGGACGTTCCGTTTGAGGAGCTGACGGAAGGCATTATCGAAAATTAAAAAAAGCAGGCTCGCTTATTTGGAGTCTGCTTTTTCAGTATAAAAGACGGCAAAGAAAACCTCTGCCGTCTTTTTTTTCGTTTTGCTATTTACCATTTTCTTATACGGGATGAACGCCATCCTTATCGAAAATGCTCTTATCGGCGCCGTACTTCTGTGCCTGACGGTACTTGAAGTAGTTGAGCGCTACCTGCGGGAATAATGCATAGGAGAGTACGTCCTCTTCCTGTTCGATATACTCCTTGATTTCCTCACGGTAGGTGGCAAGCTCGGGCTTTAATGCATCGGCGGGTCTGCCGGTGATTAAGGGCTCGGAGCCAACTGCCTTCTTCTGCACCTCGGGATCGGGCGAAGCAGGAAGCTTACCGTATGCACCACGCAGTAAGCCTACAGATTCCTTGGTGAAGGTCTTGTAGCGCTCGCCTGCAAGCACGTTTAAGACTGCCTGCGTGCCGACAATCTGCGAGGTGGGCGTAACGAGCGGGGGATAACCGAAGTCCTTACGCACACGGGGTACCTCCTCGAGCACGGCAAGGAACTTGTCGGATGCGTTTGCCTGCTTCAGCTGATTGAGCAGGTTAGAGAGCATTCCGCCGGGAACCTGATACAGAAGGGTGTTGATATCCACCTTCAGTACAGCGGGGTTCAGCACGCCGTCCTTGGATAAACGGTCGGAGATCGTCTTGAAGTGCGTAGCGATTTCGCTAAGCAGGCTGATGTCGATGCCCGTATCGTACTGCGTGCCCTTTAAGGTAGCCACAAGGGGCTCGGTAGCGGGCTGGCTGGTGCCGTTGCCCAAGGGGGAGAGTGCGCAATCCACGATGTCGCAGCCTGCCTCGATTGCCTTTAAGTTGATCATATCACCCGTGCCTGCGGTGTTGTGCGTATGCAGGTGGATGAGCGTCTTTTTGGAAAGCTTCTTCTTCATCTTTGTGATGAGGTCGGCAGCCGTGTAGGGCAGCAGGATATTTGCCATATCCTTGATGCAGATGTTGTCTGCGCCCATTTCCTCTAATTCGCAAGCAAGATCAACGAAATAATCGGTGGTATGCACGGGGCTGGTGGTGTAAGAGATGGCAGCCTCTACCGTGCCGCCGTATTTTTTGGTGCTTTCGATTGCCTGACGCAGGTTGCGGGGGTCGTTGAGTGCATCAAAAATACGGATGATGTCGATGCCGTTTTTGATGGAAAGACGGCAGAATTCGTCTACTACGTCATCGGCGTAGTGCTTGTAGCCCAGAATGTTCTGACCGCGGAAGAGCATTTGCAGCTTGGTATTCGGCATTGCCTTACGCAGCTTACGCAGACGCTCCCAGGGATCTTCGTTCAGAAAGCGCAAGCAGGAATCGAAGGTAGCGCCACCCCAGCATTCGAGGGAGTAGTAGCCAACCTTATCCAGCTTTTCGCACATGGGGATCATTTCCTCCGTACGCATACGGGTAGCCGCCTGCGACTGATGTGCGTCACGCAAAATGGTATCTGTAATTAAAACCTTACCCATAATAACTCCTTTTCATTAACCGAATATTGCAAGCAGCACACCTGCCGCAACAGCCGAGCCGATTACGCCTGCCACATTGGGGCCCATTGCGTGCATCAGCAAATAGTTCTGAGGATCCTCCTCCTGACCGACCTTCTGCGCTACACGCGCCGCCATAGGCACGGCGGAAACGCCTGCCGCACCGATCAAGGGGTTGACCTTGCCCTTGGTGAGCACGCACATCAGCTTGCCAAGCAGCAAGCCGCCGATCGTGCCAACCATAAACGCAACAAGACCAAGACAGATGACGAACAGCGCATCGAGATTGAGGAAGTTGGGGGCATACGCCTTTGTACCGACGATAAGCCCGAGGAAGATGGATACGATATTGATGAGGGAGTTGGAAGCGGTATCCGCAAGACGGGGTACCACGCCCGATTCCTTGAACAGGTTACCCAGCATCAGCATACCGAGAAGGGGCAACGCCGAGGGAAGCAGCAGACCGCAAAGACCTGTAACGGCAATCGGGAAGATAATCTTTTCCAGCTTGCTTACGGGGCGGAGCTGCTCCATGCGGATCTGACGCTCCTTTTTGGTGGTCAGAAGACGCATCAGCGGGGGCTGAATAACGGGGATGAGCGCCATATACGAATATGCCGCAATGGCGATGATGGGCACCAGCTCGGGAGCGAGCTTACTTGCAACGTAGATAGCCGTGGGGCCGTCCGCACCGCCGATGATGGCGATTGCCGCCGCCTGAACGGCATCGAAGTTGGGCAGCAGGATGGCAACCAGGAAGGTAAGGAAAATACCCAGCTGAGCCGCTGCGCCGAGGAGCATCGTCTTGGGGTTTGCGATCAGAGGACCGAAGTCCGTCATTGCGCCGATGCCAAGGAAGATGATCGGGGGGAACAGAACGAGATCTACACCCTTATATACGTAGTAGAACAAGCCGCCGCCTGCCGTCTGCACCGAATCGATGATGGTCATGCCGTACAGTGCGGAATTGGGGTCGGCAATCAATGCCGTAACCGATTCTCTGGAAACGTTACTGAGCAGATTGGTAACACCGTCTGCGGCAAGAATCTCAGTGTAAATCTGAGAGCCGTCGAACAGCGTGAAGTCGCAAAGAGGCTCCTGATACAAAACGGCGTGCGCACCGGGTACGTTGATGATAAACACACCAAAGCCGATGCCAACGAGGAGCATGGGCTCAAAGTTCTTCTTGATGGCAAGATACAGCAAAACGCAGCCAACGCCCATCATCAGAAAGAGCTTCCATAAGGGAACGCCCTCCGTGGTCATTAAGCCCGTGCTTTGCCAAAGCTGAACGAGAGAATCCCAAAACCCTCGGCTATCGCTCGAAAGAATGGTAAAAAAGTTCATTTAGCCTTCCTCCGCTCTTACTTAATAACGGCAAGAACCTCTCCCGAGTTCACGTTTGCGCCCTTGCTTGCAACGAAGGTAATGACGCCGTCTGCGGGAGCGGCGATATCATTTTCCATCTTCATCGCCTCTAATACCATAACGGCCTGACCCTTTTTAACGGTTGCGCCGTTTTCTACCTTGAAGGAAAGCACCATGCCGGGCATGGGTGCGGTGAGCTGGGTGCCGCCTGCGGGAGCTGCCGCCTTGGGCGCTGCCTTGGGTGCGGCGGGTGCTGCCTGTACGGGTGCAGCTGCCTGGGGAGCTGCTGCTACGGGAGCTGCGCTTGCGCCCAGCTCTTCTACTGCTACTTCGTATTCTTTTCCGTTAACGGTAACCTTAAAATTACGCATAATATTTTCTCCTTAAAATTTACAGGCATTATAGCCGATTAGCGGCGCACGCGCCGAATAGAGCGAATGACATACTCTGCATCGGGATCGTATCCCTCTGCGTTTTCCAAGCACAGGCTGACTGCCGCCATAATTGCGGCGATCAGCTCCTCGTCCTCCTCCTCTGCCTCCACGACAGGAGCAGGCGCGACGGGCGCCGGAGCGGGCGCGGGCTTAGCCTGGGGCTTACTGCTGCCCCCCTGAAAGATAACACGGAACAGCTCGATGAAAACGATCAGGATTGCAAGCACGACGAATACGAACATAACGCCGAGAAGCGCCGTCATACCGCCCGTTTGCAGATCGCCTGCAATGCCACCAAGGAGCATTCCCATATAATTCAACATAACGCCTCCTTATACGAAGAGCATCATCAGCACTGCGATGATCTGACGGCGGGTTGCCTCAGGCTCAATCACGGCGTCTACACAGCCCTTGTATGCAGCGGCAAAGGGATCACCCTCGATCTCGCTGTATTTTTCTGCCGCCTCTGCTCTTGCCTTTAAGGGATCCTTTGCCTTGGCAATCTCTTCCCCGCATAAAAGCACAGCGCCCTGCTCTCCCGTAAGCAGCGAAAGAGCCGCGGTATCCCACGCCATAGCGTAGTCGTAGCCAAGACCCTTAGAGCTTAAAGCCGCATAGCCAACGCCCTGCGCCTTGCCGCAGGTAACGGAAATCTTTGCCGTTTCGTGGTCTGCGATGGCACTCATCAGCGCGGAAATCTCTGCTACCATGCCGTTTGCCTCTGCCTCCAGCGAGAGCTTTGCGCCCTTGCAATCGGTAAAGGTGATAAGGGGAAGCTCGTAAGCCTCTAATAAACGGATAAAGCGTGCCGCTCTGCCCGCGCATTTTGCGCAGATGCGCTCGCCGTTAGAAAGCACAGCGCCCACTGCAAAGCCGCCGATTCTGCCGATGACGGTGCGCAGACCCTTGCCGTTGCCCAGCTCTACCGTGCTGCCTGCATCGAACACCTCAGAAATAATTGCATCGGAGGTATAGCCCTCGAGCGATACTGCGCGGTTTAAGGAGGCCTCTTCCTCCTCTACGATAGCGCCGCTCATCAGACCGAGAATTGCCGAAACAGCGGTGCGCGCCTCGGAGGCATCCTTTGCAACAAGGTCTACCGAGCCGTTTTCAAACAGAGCCTTTGCACCAAACGCCTGCGCCTTGGTAAGGCTGCTGCCCGACTGCGAAAGAATGACGTCGGGAGAATTGGACGCCATAACGGCACCCTCTACCGCAATCACTGCGTTCATCTGAGCCGCAAGATATGCCGCAAGACCAAGCACCTCGCCCTTTACAACGGCAACCATGGGGATAACGCCGTACAGCTGAGAAGCCTTGGCAACCACCTCACAGAAGGCGTCTACGGCAGGTAAGCCCTCGCCGACCTTTACGCCACTGCTTTCCAGAACGAACACAAAGGGACATTCCGACTTTTGTGCCATCGTCATCGCCTTCACGATTTTACGGCTTTGCTCTGCCGTTAAACCGCCCTTGATCTGGCTGTGATTGTAAACGGCAACGTAGACGGGCATATCGTCGATGCGTGCGTAGCCTGTTAAAACACCCTCGCCTTTAAGCGCCGCCTCACCGAAGAGGGGAGCGGTAGAAAAGCGGTAGGCATCCAGCTCTACGAAGCTCTTTTCGTCCGTCAGTTCCTCCAAAAACGCACGCGCCGCTTTCGTTTCTTCCAAAAGCTCGGCACGTCTTTGTTTCAAGAGTTCACCCATATAATACCTCCAATATGTTTTCCCATTCATAGAAAATACTCATTCCTTTTTTTATTAACCAAAAAAAGAATTTCAAATTTCCTCATTGTATATTATACTCCTTTCATTCTCTTTTGACAAATACTTTTGGTGCCCAAAAGCGTTTTTTTGACAAAATCAAACAAAGTTTAATAAATAATCTGCCGCATAAGAGTACCCCCGGGCTACCCCCTGTTACACCACGGGCTTTTTGCAGAAAAAATTTTTGCAATACCCCTTGACGAACGCTCTGTTTTGTGCTATAATAATAAAGGTATGCAGATATCCTAAGTGGCACAGCAACCCTTGTTGCACCTTTAACGTGTCGTATAGCCCAAATATGTACAGGCAAGGTCTGCATACTTTTTTTGTATCTTTGCCCTTATGCCTTTTTGCATAAGGGCTTTTTGTTTTGGCATTGACAAACGCGCGGAATTGTGCTATAATGAAAAAAACGCTTCCGGAGGGAGCCTTTTATGGCAAAAAACGTATTGAAGGGTATTGCGGCTCTGCTTGCCGCTCTGCTTCTTGTAATTCTTATTTATGTGGCATACGTGCTGATCGATTATCACCGCATCGGCGACCAGACGCTTTCGGCGGAGCAAAACACCGAGCTGACGGCAAAAACGGGCACCGCCTACACCATGCTGACGTGGAACATCGGATTTTGCGCATACAGCCGTGATTACAGCTTTTTTATGGACGGCGGCAAATACTCCCGCGCGTACTCAAGGGAGGAGGTCTATAAAAACCTGAACGGCATCACCGACAGAATCTCTGCGCTTGACGCAGACTTCACCCTTTTGCAGGAGGTGGACTTGAAGGCAACACGCTCGTATTCGGTGAACCAGAAGCAGGAGATTTTGCAAAAATACAGCAATCAGGCAGGCGTATTTGCCCTGAATTACGATTCCTCCTACCTGTTTTACCCCTTCCACTCTCCTCACGGAAAATCCCGCGCGGGCGAGCTGACGCTCAGCAAATACAGGCAGGGGCAGTCACAGCGTGTGGAGCTGCCCATCGAAACAGGACTGAGCAAATTCGTAGATCTTGACCGTTGCTATATGAAAACGGAAATTCCGCTGGAAAACGGCAAAACGCTTTATGTATACAACCTGCACCTTTCTGCCTACACCACCGACGGCACCATCGTGTTTGAGCAGCTGAAGCTTTTGCTTGCCGATATGCGCAGTGACTACGCCCGCGGCTGCTATGCGGTTGCGGCAGGCGATTTCAACAAGGACCTTCTGGGCAATTCGCCCGAGGTATTCGGTATCAGCCACGATGCAAACTGGGCAAAGCCCTTCCCCTTCGATATGCTTGGTGAGGACATCTCGCTCTGGCACGGCGTGGACGCAGAAAGCCCCGAGCCCAGCTGCAGAAACTGCGACATCGGCTACGAGAAGGAAAAGACCTTCGTGCTTTCGGTGGACGGCTTTATGACCACCCCCAACGTAACGGTAAACAGCTGCAGGGTAATCAACGAGCAATTTATGCACTCCGACCACAACCCCGTGCTGCTTAGCTTTACCCTGCAATAAAGCCCCAAAAAGCATTTTGCGCGCCCCAGACTCGGAGCGCGCATTTTTTGTACCGATCCCGTTGACAGCCCAGCGAAAAAGTGATATAATACAGACAAAGGTAAGAAAGCAAAACACAAATAACGGAGAATTTGAATGAACTGTTTAGAAGCCTGTGGCTGTATATTTATTGCCCTCGTCCTGTTTACCCTGCTCTATTTGCTCATAGATTGGCTTACGTCACGGCGCCGTGTGCGCACGGTATCCGCTCCCGACCAAAGCCCGGGCTCGGTGGTAAAGAAGGAATATATAACGATACCTGCCACCGTTGCCAAAAAGCGTGTGGTCTTACATAAGGAGGGCTTACACATACCGCAAAGCACCGTTCTGTTCCTGATTACCTTCGTAGACGAGAAGGGCAATTTTATGGAGCTGAGCGTTTCCCGTGCATACTTTGATCTGCTGCTGGAAAACCAGACGGGCGTGCTGATTTATTCGGGCAATCATTTTATTGATTTTGCCGAAGTAACGGAGCTGTAAAGCAACAACAAGATAAAAAAAGGACGGCTATTTAGAGCTGTTCTCTAAAGGACAGTTTTGCAAGAATACGGTATATCTCGAAAGAGGTATGCCGTATTCTTGCTTTTTTAGTTCTTACGCAGATTTACGGATTTCTTCCATCATTTCACGGAGTTCATTCTCGTCGGGAATGTCGATAAGCCCTGCCGCCGTAAAGTAAACGTCAAGCTTTACGCGCTTTCTTCCGTCAACCTTCTCGCTATTGTGAACCTCGATTCGTTTTATGAGTCGGTTAACTATTTCGGGAGTAAGCTCATTGATGTCGGTACACTTACGGACGGTTTCAAGAAATATGCGGAGATCCACCTTATCTTGCTCAAACACCTTTAAGGAGTGTTCTGCCTTTGCAACCGCTTCGACGAGCGTTTTTTGTTCCGCTTCATATTTACCCATCATTTTAGAGAAACGGTCATCGGGGATTTTGCCAAGCACGTTGTCCTCGTACAAACGCTCAATCATCGTGTCGATCTCGGCAATTC
>JAFQWR010000235.1 GCA_017407365.1 Clostridia bacterium | reverse complement strand
TCAACCGCGCCTCTGTGGGAGAAAAAATTGAGGTGGGCACACACACTCAAAGGCTTTTTGCGCTTTGTTTGCAATACTATGGCTACACCGAGGGCTGTTTTCATCCTGCCATGTATGCGGCAAGCACGCTCTGGGGCTTTTCTGCAGATGCGCAGTCCTACCGTGTACCTACGCCCGAAGCACAACAGGCGGTAAAGCCGCTTTGTGATTTTTCTGCGTTTACCTTAGAGGGTAATATGCTTTCCAAAAGCATCTCGGGCGCAATGCTCGATTTTGGCGGAATTGCCAAGGGCTATGCCGTAGACTGCTTAAAGGAAATTGCTGAGTCTTACGGGGTGACGCAGGGCATCATTGACCTTGGCGGCAATCTGTATCTGATTGGCGATAAAAACGGCGAGCCCTATACGGTAGCCGTCACCGACCCAAGACCGCTTGGCGGCACAAGGGTTTTTTTTGCGCTGACGAGGCTTTCGGATACCTCTGCGGTAACGTCGGGAGATTACGAAAACTATTTTGAAGAGGAAGGCGTGCGTTACAGCCATATTTTCGATCCTAAGACGTGTGCGCCCGTGCGTACGGATCTTGTTTCCGTCACTGTGGTGGATACCTGCTCGGCCCGTGCGGATATTCTTTCCACCGCGCTCTTTGTGATGGGCTACGAAAGGGCGGTTGCCTTTGCGGAGGAGAATGCGCTCAGCGTTGTGTTGGTTACGGCGGAGCGTAGGTATTACACCAAGGGTGTTTCCGTTTTTGATGTGGACGGAGGGTATCAGCCAATATGAAGCGCATCGAAAACGGTAAGCAGGTAAAGCTGATCACAAAAGGAGATATTCTCCTTCTTGCGGCAGTTGCTTTTTTTGCGATCATTGGGCTTGTCATCTGGTTGATTCAGCCGCAGGGAGAGGTTGTTTGTGTTTACCGCAACGGCAAAAGGATTGCAGAATATGCCTTGCATAAAGACGGCGTCTACACCGTTACCTGTGAGGCAGGCTTCAATACCGTTACCGTAAAGGGCGGCACGGTATGCGTAACCGAGGCAGATTGCAGCAACGGCGTTTGTATGCGCTACGGGGCTATTTCACGTGTGGGGCAAAGCATTGTTTGTGCGCCGCACGGCATTACGGTTAAAATTGAGGGAAACAGCGGAATAGATGCCATTCTCTCGTGGGAGTTTTCAGTATGAAATTGATTGTGGGGCTCGGTAATCCGGGAGCAAGGTACGAGCAGACCTTTCATAATATGGGCTTTCTGGTGCTGGACGTGCTGTCTAAGCAGTTGAACGTTAAGTTCAAAAAAAAGGAATGTCAGGCAGAGGTTGCGGAGCTTTTTGTCAAGGGTGAAAGAATTCTTCTTGCCCGTCCTCAAACCTTTATGAATTTAAGCGGCACAAGTGTAAATGAGCTGTTGAAAAAATACGGCGGTACGCCAAATGATCTTCTGGTTGTATATGACGATATCGATCTGGAGCGCGGCACTCTGCGTATGAGAGAAAAGGGTAGCGGTGGCACGCACAACGGTATGCGCAACATCATTGCCTGCATCAACAGCATGGATTTCAAGCGCCTCAGGGTTGGGGTGGGTAAGCCCCCTGAGCAAATCCCCTTGGTAGATTACGTTTTGTGTGATATTCCCAAGGCTCAGAGGCAGCTGTTCTACGATCTTTTTATCAGAGCAGGCGAGCTTTTATGTAAGTATATAGAGGGCGAACCGTTCGAAAGGATTATGCAGGCGGCAAACAGTAAAGTTTGATATGAATATTTTTCATTCTATAGCAAGCGAACAGCTTCATCGTTATATCAGTGACACCCACGGGGGAAAATCCTCCGTGGCTTTTGGTCTGCCCTTCAGCGCCCGTGCCTGTGTTCTGGCGCGTATGGAGCGCTTCATTTTATGGGTAGTGCCCGATTTTGTCACGGCAGAGCGCGCGGCAGAGGCTCTTTCCGTATTTACTGCAAAGCCGGTTGCAACCGTATCGCAAAGGGAAGAGGTTTTGCTGTTTAAGCGTGTGCTTTCGGGCGAAAGCGTATACCGCGAAACGGCTTCGCTGTGGCAGATTGCAGAAGGAAAGGTGGGTAGCGCCGTTGTAACGGTGGATGCGCTTATCAAGCTGTTCCCCAAAAAGCAGGAGCTTCTCAATGCAACCATAAGGCTTCGTCTGGGGGACGATTACGACCTCAGTACGCTTTCCAAGGCGTTGGTGCGTGCGGGCTACCGCAGAGAAAACAACGTGCAGGCAAAGGGGCAGTTTGCTCTGCGTGGAGATATTCTCGATGTTTTTCCCGTGCAGGAGGAGCTTCCCTTCCGTGCGGAATTTTTTGGAGATACGTTAGAAAGCTTAAAGCAGTTTGCGCCCGAAACGCAAAAATCGGGGGAACGCCTTTCGGAGGCGGTGGTTGTGCCTGCTACCGATATTTTTGTTGCGGAAGAGGAGTTGCCGCAAATCGAAAAAACAATGCGCAATCAGCTTGCGTCGTTGAACGTTGCGCCCACTGCTAAAGCAAAGCTTTCGATTGCGTTAGAGGATCT
Source organism: Clostridia bacterium (assembly GCA_017407365.1). Classification (GTDB taxonomy): domain Bacteria; phylum Bacillota; class Clostridia; order Christensenellales; family HGM11417; genus RGIG2219. Next base: position 1,240 of record JAFQWR010000235.1, on the reverse strand, counting down.
TCTTACCAGATTGAAGGATGGAAGCAGAGAGCATTCTCTTTCTGCGGTATTACCCTATCTCAGCAGCACGGCAACGCTGTGCGATTATCTTCCCGAAAACGCGGTGGTGGCGTTTGATGAGCCAAAGCGTATATTGGATACCTGCCGTCTGCTCTACGATGAGCACGACGCGCGCTTCAATCAGCTGTTTCTTGCAGGTGAGGTGTTAAAGGGGCAGCACGCTCAGCTACAGCCGAGGGATGCGGTGTTTGCTCCCTTTCAGGCATTTTGCAATACCTCGTTCAGCATGATAACCTCTCAGACTACGGTGCTTCCGCCGCAGGCTGTGTATTCGTTAAAGGCAAGCCCTGCGCCAAGATACAACGCAAGCTTTATTGAGCTTGCAGAGGACCTCAAAAACTGGCGCCATACGGGCTACCGTGTTGTGCTTTGTGCGGGCTCGCAAGATTCCGCCGCAATGATCGGCGGAGAGCTGAGCCGTAACGGAGTTTTTCATGCAAAGCAATGCGAAAGCGCCTTGCACGAGGGTGAGGAGCTTGCCATTCTGCCCGTATTTTTAACCAACGGCTTTGTTCTGCACGAGCAACGTCTTGCTGTTATCGGTACCACGGATATGCTCCGCACACGCAAGAAAAAGGTGGTGGGCAGAAGACGTGCAGACGTATTTATCACGCCCGAGGTGGGCGATTACGTCGTGCATGAGGTGCACGGTGTGGGTATTTGCCGCGGCATTGCGCGTTTGCAGCTGCCGCATGAAAAGGAATACCTTTCCATAGAATATGCAAACGGCGATATGCTGTATCTGCCGTGCGATCAGCTGGATTCGCTGGCGAAATACGCCGGGGCAGAAAAGGCACCCAAGCTGAACCGCATCGGCGGCAAGGATTTTTCCAAGCTGAAGGAGCGTGTAAAAAAGGCTCTGCGCGAAATGGCCATCGACCTGCAGGCGCTTTACGCCGCAAGAAGAAGCGCGGTAGGCTTTGCCTTTCCGCCCGACGACGAGCTGATGGCAGAGTTTGAGGCGCGCTTCCCCTATCAGGAAACGGTTGATCAGCTTTCTGCCATTGCCGAAATCAAAAGCGATATGCAAAGTGCGCACGTAATGGATCGCCTTTTGTGCGGCGACGTGGGTTTTGGCAAAACAGAGGTTGCCCTGCGTGCCGCCTTCAAGGCGGTGGAGGCAGGAAAGCAGGTGGCAATTTTATCTCCCACCACCATTCTTTCCGAGCAGCATTTCCAT
>JAFQWR010000234.1 GCA_017407365.1 Clostridia bacterium | reverse complement strand
TTTTTAAGCCTTCGCAAAAATAAAAAAACAACGGCAGATTTTGCCGCTGTCATCCATATTCAGGTTGTTGTACCTTGATATGGCGGTATGCTTTTCCGCAATCCGCATAACAAGGAAAAAGAGAGAGTAAACCGGATGCTTTGTCGGAATGCCCTCTCTTTTTGTATGTCTTAAATTCCGTGCTGAAAGGCTTGCTTTGCTTTAAGCTGTTTTCTTGCCCGTCAGGCGATGTAAGTGGACTGCTTATTCCAACTGTCATGGAAAAGCAATTCATTGATATGTAAGGCTTATCTCCGCGCAAAGCCTGCCTGCATGGAGAATCATACCTTAGCGTGGTTATCCGCTCAACTCACCGCGCTTCCGGTGCGTTTTAACTTAACGATTTTTTGTAATGGTGCGGCGTGATGTTGTAATACTTTTTGAAGATGCGGATAAAGTGACTTAAACTGTCATAGCCACAGGTAGATGCAATCTGTAAGGTGCTCAGGTCTGTGGTGCGGAGCAGAGTTGCCGCGTAGTTGATTTTCAGCCTTTGCTGATATTCCGATAGCGTTTCCCCTGTGAATTCCTTAAACAGACGTGTCAGATGGCGGTAGCTGAAGAAGGTCAGCTTATATAGCTCAGCCGTGGGACGCGTAATATTCTCGGGCAGCTGCATATCCTGCAAAAAGGCGTTGAACCATGCAGGGTATTTTGTGTTCAACAGAGAATAGTTGCGATAAATCAGCTTAATAATATCCAACCATATCAGCTTTAAGAAGTTGCTGTACTTGGATGGGTCTGTGCTGTGCGCAAGCTGGGCGGCGTGAATATTTTTGTTGATCAGCGTCAGGGTTTCATCGTCGATATTGTAAACGATGGGCTGATTGATACAGCAGATTTCACCGTACAGGTCTGTATCAATCAGGTCGAGCAGCGTTTTGAAGTAAGCATCGGTAATACAGATATTCAATTGCTTGTAGTGTGCTGAATTATTGGTAAAGCAATGCTTATCGGCAGGATGCACCAGACAGCCCGTGTTTGCATGAAAATGCTGCTTGCGATCGTTGCTGAAATGATCTGTTTCCCCTGCAAGTATAATAAAGAATTCCCAATAATCGTGATTGTGTATAATGGGATAATCGGTATTATATAGATGAAAATGGAGATTACTGTCAGGATTTGTGAAATCCTCTTTATATAAGCAGGTTTTCATTTTTTATCTCCTTCATATTTCTCATTTTTATTATAGCGAAAAAATAGCAAGCCGTCAAGTGATTAAAGAAAGATGGCGAAAAATCACTATTTTTTGGCGAAATATGACAAGACAAACGCACTGTGATGTGCTATAATTGAAATTGAAAATGAAAAGTATGCCGTTAAAGAGGGATATTATGAATATTTCACTATCAGGAATATGGAAACTCATGGGCAACGGACACAGTATAGTGGGCAATGTTCCCGGGGATGTTACAAACGATTTTTATCTTGCCGGTAAAATCGGAGATCCTTACTATGACGAAAACTATAAAAACTCTGTATGGATTACAAGGGCAAGCTGGACGTACGAGCGCACCTTTACGGTAAGCCTGAATGAGCTCGACGAGGAGGCATACCTTATTTTCGAGGGCGTTGATACCTTTTCGGAGGTTTATCTCAACGGTATTCTCATCGGTAAAACGCAGAATATGCATCTTGCCTACCGCTTCCCTGTGAAGGAATGCTTAAAGGATGGCGAAAATTTACTTTCCGTTAAGCTTCTTTCCGTATACGATGCCTTAGGCGAAAAACCGCAAACAAAATACGACAGTATTTTTTGCGAAAACCGTATTCTGATCCGCAAGGCACAGTGTCACTTCGGTTGGGATTGGGCGCCTCGCTTTCCCGGCTACGGAATCTACCGTGACGTCCGTCTTGTCAGCTGCAAAAAAGCAGCACTGGAGGAGGTTGCCCTGCATACCGAGCTGAACGGATGGGTGAATCTGAAGCTTTTGTTCGGCGATTATTTCACAGGCAAAATCCGTGTCACCTTATATAAAGACGGCGTGGCTGTTGCCTCGCAGGAGAAGGATATTTCTGCCAAGCGCTATGCATTGAATGTCAAGGTTTCCAAGCCTCAGCTCTGGTGGCCCAACGGCTACGGTGAGCAGAACATTTACACCTATACGGTTGAGCAGATTTTTACCGATGGCGGTGTATATAATAAAAGCGGAAGCTTTGCCTTCAAAACGGTTGAAATTGACGAATCTATAACGGATGAAGAAAACCGTACCTTCGCCGTTAAGGTAAACGGAAAAAGAATTTTCTGCCGCGGCAGCAATTGGGTGCCTGCGGAGTGCATGACGGGTACGCTTACCAACGAAAAATACTTTGCACTTGTAAAGGCTGCCAAGGACGCTAACTTCAATATGCTTCGCGTATGGGGCGGCGGTATCTACGAAAGCGAGTATTTTTATCAGTGCTGTGACGAAATGGGCATTATGGTCTGGCAGGAATTTATGTTTGCCTGCTCCGAAATCCCCGAGGATAACAGCGAGTTTATGCAAAACTTCACCGAGGAGGCTGTGTATCAGGTCAAGCGTCTGCGCAACCGTCCGTGTCTTACCGTATGGTGTGGCATGAATGAAATCCGCGGTGCATTCGATAAAAAAACAGAGGAGCGCTATTCCGTTTATACATTGCATTATCTGTTGCGCGGTATCACGGGTCAGCTTTCTCCCGATATTCCCTATCTGCGCACAAGCCCCTATGCATTTGCAGATGCCGAAAATGATACGAGCGAGGGCGATTGCCACAACAATCTTTCGGAGCTTTGTCTGTTTGGCGAATCCTTTATGGGCTTTGACGATGCCGAATACGATGCTCTCAGCGAATGGGAGGAATTGAAGCGCAGAATCAAGAATTACGAATACTATTTGCCCGAAACAAAGAGTAATTTTGGCTCGGAATGTGCGGTGCTTGGCATTTGTAATTACGAAAGCCTGGTAAAATATACCCCCGAGCAGAAGATTTCATTGGATTCCGCCTTTTTTGAGGAGCGCTTTTTAGGAAATCCGTATACATACGTGATGCCCACCTTCTTTGAACGGCAGAGGAGGTTTGCCGAGGGTATGTACGGCACGCTGACCTCGGTAAAGGATTTTGTCAAAAAGGCAAATATGGCGCACTCCGATATAATGAAATCAGAAATTGTTTATGCGCGTGTCAACGGCAGGTCCAACGGTATCCTCAATTGGATGTATAACGATATCTGGCCCACGGGTACCTGGTCGGTGGTAGACTACTATCTTTCCAAAAAGCCCGCATACTATCAGATGAAGCGTTGCTTCAAGCCCATGCTCAGCGAAATCATCCGTATCGGCAACGAGTACGCACTCTGCTTTGCAAACGATTCCGATACACTTGCTCCCTTCTCGGTTTCTGTTTCTGTGGAAACGCGCGAGGGAGAGGTTTTAGATAGCTATGCTTTCCTCGATGAGGTAGAGGCAGGTGCATCGCTTGCAGTCACCTTACCGTTTAACGGCAAGCAGGGAGATTATCTCTGTGCGCGCGGCGAGTACGCAGGTAAGCCCTTTGTGACAACCTACTATCTTGCAAGATACCGCGAGGAAGAATACACGCCCGACTACGAGGTTCGTATTACCCCTGTGGGAAGCTGTGCATACGACGTTTGCATTCATGCAAAAACCTTTGTGCAATGCGTGAACATTTATGCGGGCGAAAACGCATGGATTGAGGATAATTGCTTCGATATTGCCGCGGGCGAAAGCGTCACCGTGCGTGTGCTTGCAGAGGAGGAGCCCGTTGTGGTAACCTTTGCAGACGAATGGAACAAATAGTGTTTGTTCGTGTACTGATGTTTATAAGCAAGGTGAATGCCTTGTGTTATAAAAAATAAAAATAATTCAGTCGAAAGGACTGAAAAAATGGAGGAATGTATGAAGAACAAAAAACTTCAGGTAATCACCGTTCTCATTTTGGCGATGATTATGAGCGTTTGCGTTGCATGTACCGGTCCTAAGCCCAGTGCAGACACCGAAAAGCCTGTAATCACCGTAGAAAATGTTCCCACCACCTGCAAGGTTGGTGACACGGTTGTTTTACCCACTGCAACGGCAACGGATAACGTTGACGGTGACCTCACGGCAAAGGTGAAGGTTACGGTTTCGCAGCTTAAGGAAGACGGCGTTACGGTTAACCGTGATCTCATCTATGAGAAATCGGCTAACGTAGAGCAGAGTTTTACCGCTTCGTCTAACACGCTGCTGAACTACGTAATCGTTTACTCCGTTAAGGATAATGCCGGAAACAAGGCAGAACAGACCTTTACGTTCACCGCTGTTGCTGATAACGAAACGGGTACGCTCGTTATCAATGAAGGCTCTGTAGAAGGCTTCAATATGGCAACGGGTATCGTTGGTCAGGCAGACGCAAACGTTGTGCTTCCCAGCGCAACGGCTATCGATATGCCCGAAAACAACGACATTTCCGACCGTATCGTTGCAAGACTGTACGAAAAGAACGGCGAGCAGGTTGCTAAAACCGTTTTTGCAAGCTGGTCCGATTTCAGCGAAACGAAAACCGTTCGTATTCCTGCCGGAAATTATGAGCTTGTTTATTCCGTTTCCGACCTTGCCGGTAACAGCTTCGAAACCACCTATACCGTTCCCGTAGCGATCGCTCAGCCTGCTGAGAAAAACCTCGCTTACGATAAGAACAACTTCGCTTTCGATAACGACATTGGTTATGAAGAAACGGGTAAGAAGGGCTTATCTTGGATCAACGAATTCGGCGAGCTTGCATTTGGTAACACCTCGGCTGAGCCCACGCTCGACCAGACGGTTGGCTTTACCGAGAAGGTAACGAAGATTCACGAGCAGTATGTAGGTATTGCCTTCAACGCCGACAAGCCCGAAGCTAACGGTCAGATGTTCTACACGGTAGCAGCACGCGGCAGCAAAAACAGGACCACCCTTCCCAATAAGGAAACCTGCACCTGGCCCAGCTACCTGTTCCTGCGTCTTGGTCAGGGCAGAATCGAATCGCGCGTAGAGAAGGATTCCGATAAGGAAATGATCACCGTTAAGGGTTATGAAAACACCTTACTCGACGGCAAGGATCACGTTCTGTATCTGCAATGGAAGAACGTTGGTGCAAGCGCAACCGCAGAGGATGCTGCTATCATGCTGTACGGCTGGATCGATAAGACCCCCGCTGTAGGCTACGATGCTGCAGACTTTATCTTTAAGGCAACCGCAGGCGCAACCAACGATTACGGCACCTTAACGGCTGAGCTGTTTGAGGAAATGTGGAACGAAACCGGTGCAGGCTGGTTCTCCATGGATACCTACAGCAACGTAACGCCTCACGCAGACGACCATATGCGTATCAAGGGCTTTGTTGTTTACGATGCAGCTGAAACGGAATTCGGCGCAGACATTCTGCCTCCCGTTGTAAGCTCTGACTTCGTTCCCGCAGACATCTACGCTGTAGGCGAAGCAATCACCGTTCCCACCGCTACGGTAAACGGCGAGTTCGACATCGAAACGAGCATCATCCTGCCCGACGGCTCTAAGGTTGCTTTAACCGAAGCTACCTACACGCCCGCTGAAGCAGGTGTATACACCTTACTGTTTGAAGCATACGACGAAGCAGGCAACTATGGCTACAAGTTCTTTAAGCTTGAGGTTGCTGTTCGTGATGACGTAGTTCCCACGATTGAAATTTCCTCTAACGAAACGATTACCGTTAACGTTGGTGAAGAGGTTGTTCTTCCCACCGTTACGGCAAACGATAACTTAGAGGGCGATATCAGCAGCAAGGTTACGGTAGAAATCATCGGCACCGAGCACGTGACCGACCGTATCCCCGGCGGTAAGTACTACCCCATGACGGCAGGCACGCAGACTGTTATCTACACGGTTAAGGATTCCTTCGGCAATGTTGCAAGCACCTCCTTTGAGGTAGTTGTAAACAGCATCACCAGCGGTAACGTTCTTACGAAAGAGGTATTCGCTTCCGGTCAGGGCTCTGTAGGTCTTTCCGCTAACGAATATGTATACGATCAGAAGGTTTCCATGATTCTGAACATTTCTGAGCTTAACACCATCGTAATGTTCAACGCCCGTGGTCCCGTTAACAACGCAGATTGGCCCGAGGGCTTGGTGATTCGCTTCACCAACACCAACCAGATTGACGTTTCTGCAAACAAGCACGATAGCGCTATCTTTGGTTCTACCGCTTATTCCAAGCAAAAGTACATCGTTGGCAACGATATTCTCTTTGAGTATCAGGTTAAAAACGTAATGGTTCAGGATGTCGAGTACGTTCGTGTGCAGATTTGGGTAATGGGCGAAGAGCTCGTATTCAACCCCTCTGCAAATCACGGTGGCTTAATCGGTCTGGAAGAGGGTATCAACGCTCTTTACAGAAAGATGAGTGATTTCACGGCGGCTTCTGCTGAGAACATCTATTCCTCGCCCTTCTGGATGTCCGTTTACAACTCAACGGCAACCATCAAGGAGCTCCGCATGGACGGTACCTCCTGCGAAATGCCCGAGGATATTTACGTACCCGAAGGCTACGAAATCAGCTTTGGCACCGGCAATTACTTTGCTGAAATGCCCGTTACCGTTCCCGGTGGCGGCGATGCTTCTGCTGTTTTAGGCAAGCACAGCAACGAAAACTATATCGCAATTACCTTCAAGGGCGAACAGACCGCGAAGGGTGCGTTCTGTGTAAACGTAACCGGCGCTGCCGACGGCTGGAGCGGCGGTATGGTTCTGCGTATCTCGCAGGACGGCGGCGAAATCCACGTTGGCGGTCCCAACAGCGGTGCAGTTGTTCGTCTTGGCATCGACGTATACAGCGGCGGCATCAATGCAACCGAATATACGCTCGTTTATAAGATGACTTACGTTAAGACGCAGGGTCTTGCAACGGCAATCAACGTAGACGTTTGGTTTGGCGAGGTTGGCACGACGCTGACGAAGTGCATTCCCACCGTTGCTAACGCAGCATTATGCTCTTATGATGCAGAAAACGACGTGCTGACGATCAGTGCTAAGGCTTTTGCTTCTGCAGAGCAGATGACTCCCAAGGATATCACGGTTGTTTCTCTCGGCGCATTAAACGGCACCTGCAACTGGACGGTTACCGCAATCGAAAAGCTCGATGGCGCTCCCGGTGTAGTAGAGGTTAAGGGCTACAAGAACCCCGTAAACGCTGAAGAAGCAGTTGTAAACCTCACCGAAGAAACCACTTATCCTGCTAAGCCCGACAGTATCGTTAAGGCTGTTACCAATGTAAACGAAAACTATATCGCAATCAGCTACAAGCATACTGCTGATCCCGATTACTATGCAATGGGCATCAACATCCTTGGCACCACCTCTAACGGTTGGACCGCAGGCTTGATTCTTGCTTGCACCAAAGACGGCGTATACTTCCGTCTCGGTGGCATCAACAACACCAACCTTGCACAGGTTGCTCTGTACTCGATGGGTAACGGCGCAGAGCGCACCCTCGTTTACAAGCTGACCTACGTTGTTAAGAGTGGTCTTTGCACCGACGTTATGGTTGAGCTGTGGGAAGGTCCCGCAGACGGCAAGCTGAATAAGCTTGTTGCAAACAACAGCTCCTTAAGCGGCGACAAGTGGTATTTCGATGCTGAGCTTGGCGCTTGGGTATTCGATTACGATCTGTTCACCGAGGCTCAGTTCATGCCCGACTGCACCCTTGCCTTCATGGAGGCATTCAACAGCAAAACCAACTCCGCAGAATGGACGGTTACCAATGTTGCTGTACTTGAAAAATCGCCCGATGACGTAGAAGAGGAAAGCAATGCAGCAGTTGCAAACGGCTTCGATCAGGGCGTTACCAACGCAGCAGGCGCTGATATGAGCAAGAAGGCTGTTACCGATCTTGGCAGCGAATACGTAATCATTGATTTTGAGGTTACCGATCGCAATGCAGGCTTTGCAATGGGTATCAACCTGTTTGGCTCCGCAACCAGCAGCTGGCACGGTCCTGTAGCTCTTTGCTTACGTCACGATGCATTCTATCTGATGTACGAAAACATCAACGGAACCACGATTGCTCAGCTCGCTCTTTACGGCGATCAGATCAAGAACACCAACCGTATCGCTTACAGAATCACCAACGTGAAAATCGACGGTACCAGCTACAAACTGCTTGAGGTTTGGGCAGGCTCTAAGGATGGCGAAATGAAAAAGGTAGGTTGCCACCATGTAGAAGCTGATTTCCAATCTATCGTTGCATATAGCGACGTAGAGGGCGGCTTCCTTATCGGCACCGACGTTTTGGTTGGCGCAGGCATCAGCACCGATAACGATTGCTCTATCATGCTCGCAGGCGCATTGAACAGCACAAACGGCTGGACGGTTACCGTTACCGTTTCTAAGGAAAAAACCTTTTAATTTGTCATAATACGGCAAAAGCATAATGAGGTGGGTGAGCGTGTCATGCGCTCGCTCACCCACCGAATTCATTTTTGGAGGCAGTATGAAAAACGAAAAAGTGGAGGAAGCCGCAATGGAAGAAAAGAACACCGCGTCTGTAGCAACGGCGGTTAAATCAAAGAGAAATAACGGCAAACTCCCTAAAAGAAAGTTTTGGAAGGATTGGCGCCTGTATCTGATGCTGATTCCCGGTCTGATTAGTCTGATTGTATTCAGCTACGTGCCGTTATACGGCTTGCAGCTTGCATTTAAGACCTATAAGCCTACACTTGGTATCTGGGGAAGCCCTTGGGTAGGGTTCGAAAACTTTCAGTATGCAGTGGCATCTCGCGGCTTTTTAAAGATGGTCGGAAACACGCTTGCGCTTGGTGGATTAAAAATTATCTTCGCTTTTCCCTCGTCGATTATCCTTGCACTTATGATGAACGAGGTTACCAACAAGCCCTTTAAAAAGACGGTGCAGACCGTATCGTATCTGCCTTATTTCATTTCGTGGGTAATCGTAAACTCCATCGTCAATATGTTTTTATTGAAGGACGGCGGTGTTTTGAACAAGATTATCGTAGCCTTTGGCGGCGATCCTATATTTTGGTATGCAGAATCAAAATACTGGCGTGCCATCATCACCATCAGCGGCATCTGGAAAAACGTCGGCTGGGGTACAATCGTATTTCTTTCGGCGCTGACGAACATCAACCCCGATCTTTACGAGGCTTCGCAGATAGACGGTGCAGGCAGATGGAAGCAATGTATGTATATCACCATTCCCGGTATTATGCCTGCCATTGCCATGACCTTTATTTTAAGTGTTTCCGGTATTGTAAAGGATGACTTCGAGCAGATCTATGCTTTGGTGGGCGAAAGCTCCATTCTTTCAGACAAAACAGAGGTTTTGGGTACGTGGGTGTATAAATCGCTGAAGGGCTCCTTCCTGGGCTGGGGCGACGCAACAGCCGTCGGCCTGGTGCAGAGTATTGCAGGCTTTGTGCTTGTTATACTCTCTAACTGGCTTGTGCAAAAAACGGATAACCAAGGATTATGGTGATGCTATGAAGATTACAAAAGGCAGACTTGCATTTAATATTGTCAATTACACATTGCTTTCGTTGTTAACGTTATGCTTTGTGATTCCTTACATATATATCTTATCGGCATCCTTTTCTGATGAGATTGCTTTTACTAAGGCAGGCTTCACCCTGCTTCCCCGGGAGTGGAGCTTAAAGGCGTATACCTTTTTGCTGACCACCGACGGGCAGATGCTCAGATCGATTCTTAACTCTGTGATTGTCACCGTGGCAGGCACCGTTCTGGTTACCTTTGTTTCGATGCTTTACGCTTATCCGCTTTCGAAAAAATACTTACGTGGAAACAAGCTGTTTTCCATCATTATGATTTTCACGATGCTGTTCAGCGGTGGCTTGATTCCTTACTTTTTAACCGTTTCCAATATTTTCCCCGAGGCAAGCCTGCTCACCCTGATTATTCCGGGCTGTATGGCTCCTTACTATGCAATCCTGCTGCGCAATTTCTTTATGGGAATTCCCGATAGCTTAGAGGAGGCGTGTAAAATTGACGGAGGAACGGATTTCCTGATTTTATTCCGTATCTATTTCCCGCTTTCCATGCCCGTTATTGCGACGGTTGCGCTGTTTGCGGCGGTTTCCAAATGGAACGATTATGTTGCACCCCTGCTGTTTGTCAGCACCGATAAAACCAAATTTACCCTGCAATTCTTAATTCAACAGCTGTTGAGCGATGTCAGCGGTATTTATGCATCGGGCGGCAGCGAAATTGTCCCTGCGCAGACGCTGAAATATGCAGCAGTTGTGTTTGGCTCTCTTCCGATGATTATGCTGTATCCCTTCCTGCAGAAGTATTATATCACAGGTATGGTGCTTGGCGGCGTTAAGGAATAATGAGGCAAAAGCTTTTTTCTGCTTTGAACGTTTTTTGCAGCCATTATCTGATAAGGATACATGATTATGGGGTCAAGGCAGGCAGAATGCTTGAAGTGTATTCCTTATGAAATATCTGAAATGAAAAGAGAATATATGAAAAACAAAGGTAAATTTTTATGGATGCTTGCGCTGTTATGCGTGTGCTTCAGCCTGCTTGGCGTAGCTTCTGTTGCTCAGGCATCCGATTCCGTGTCGAATTTACTGACTGACGGTGGCTTTTCTGCATCTGATCTCAACGCATGGCCCAACGGTTGGGATGGCACAGGTACCTCGAGGGGTATTGATGCCTCACAGGATTACGAGGGTAATTCCGCATCGGGCTCTGTAAAGCTGTATAATGAAACGCGCGGCAATCAGACCGTTGCGCAAACGGTTTCGCTTACCCAAGGAAAGCTCTATCGCTTAAGCGGCTGGATCAAAACAGAAAGCATCACCGAAAATACAAGGGCAGGTGGATGCGGTGCATTCATCACTGCGGGTATTTCCTCCGATGCAAACGAATGCGTAATCGGCTATATCGATTACAACACCGAAATCGGCACCAATGCATGGATGCGCTTTTCCCGTGATTTTACCGCATCCAAAACGGGTAACTACGTAATTCGTATCCGTCTTTGGGGTAGCGCTGGTACCATGTGGGCAGATGAGATTTCTCTCATCGAGGCTACAAGTCCTGACATCGGTCTTGCAGACGGCAGATTTGTTTCTCAGGGCACGACCTCTCTTTATTGGAATAAGGGCTGGAAGGGCAATGGAGATAAGGCATCCCACACGTGGAATGCAGAAAGCCGCGCAAACGACGGAACGGGTAGTCTTGTTGTAGATCACTCCGCAGGTGTTACCAGCTCTTATGCGGCAACAAACGTGTATTTGGTTGAAAATTCCAAATACAAGGTTTCCGGTTGGATTAAAACCAGAGGTATCAAAATTACATCCGCTAACGACAACGTTGGTGCGTATATCGCTTTTGATGAAAAATACAAATTCTACTTTGGTGCCGTAGGCTTGGCAGGAGATAACGACTGGAAGTATTACGAGTCTTATTTCACAGCCACTGCAACCGGCACGCATAAGCTTGAATGTAAGATCTGGGGTGCAACGGGTGTTGCATACTTTGATGACATCAATGTAGAAATGGTTGCAACCACCGATCCCGAGGTTTTGAAGCATTGGACGGATAACGTAACCTTCCCCACCGATGACGGCGGCTTTACGCTGATTGGTGTTGGTGATACGCAGGGTATTGCGGCATCAGATTATGCCAATCGCTTTACCGAGCTTTACACCTGGATGGCGGAAATGAAGGAAGCGTATAACATTCAGTATGTTATGGATCTTGGCGACATCGTGGATGTATGCGACGATGCAAAGCAATGGAAGGTTGCAACAGAGGCACACAAGATTTTAAGAGATGCCAATGTAAAGTATTCAATCTCTCCCGGTAACCACGATTATGACGGACTGGTTGGCTTGCCCGGCGGCACGATGGTTGAGCGTAATTCCACCACGTATAACAGCTATTTCCCCAAGGCAGAATACGATGCATGGCTTGGCAACGAAAACTTTGGCACCTACGATCAGACGATGGATAATGCTTGGCATACCTTCGAGCAAAACGGTTATTCCTATATGATCATCGCGCTCGAATACGGCCCTCGCGATGAGGTGCTTGCTTGGGCGAAGGAGCTTGCAGATTCTCACCCCAACCATCACGTTATTGTAACCACGCACGCTTATCTTGATGGCAGTGCACAGCGTCACGACGATGCGGAAGCCCATCTTGAGGATTCAAACGGCGGCAACGCCATGTGGGATAAGTTCGTAAAGAAATGCCCCAATATCTTTATGGTGCTGGGCGGCCACTACGTTGGCTACGGTCTTTCCACTCTGGTTTCCTACGGTGAAGCAGGCAATCCCATTGTGCAGATGAAGGTGGATGCGCAGAATATTCTGGGTGGAGGTGAATCGCTTGTAGCGTTATACCGTATCACAAACGGCACCGATGTTTCCGTTTATTACTATTCCGCAAATCAGAAAAAGTATTATGCCGGCAGTAACTTCAGCTTAAACCTGAGCAAGATCAAAAACGGTGTTATCAGCACCTACGAGGGTTATACGGGCGATCTTCTGTTCAGTGTTTTAGACGGAACAAAGGCAAAATACACGGTTACCTCCTCAAATGCAAATGTTGCCAAGGTTCTGCCCGATGGCAAGGTACAGGCGCGTGGCATTGGTGAGGCAGTGCTTAGCGTTCGCGTTGAGGGTGCTCAAACGATTTATGCAACCTCGGGCGTTTTGACGGTTTACGAAATCCGTCTGCGCGTGGAATCTGTTTCCGTTGCATCCATACAGGCGGTGTTCAACGACGGTATGGCGCTGAAAGCAGATGTTTCCAAGCTGACAGCAGAGGACTTAAAGGATTACCTCAGAGTAACTGCATTATACGAGGATGGTGTTGAGGGCGGCATACGTGAGTATACCGTAACCGTAAAGGACGGTGCCCTGAAAGAGGGTGAAAACGTTCTTGTAGTAACCGCAGAGGGCTTCAGCTGTGAGGTGGTTGCGCACTTAGAGAAGGAAAATTCCACATCGGGT
>JAFQWR010000233.1 GCA_017407365.1 Clostridia bacterium | reverse complement strand
CTGCGTGTGCGCAGTGTGTACCGCCTGGGCGAGCACAGCACCCTCACGCAGGATACCGTATTCTATGCGCACAATCCTGTTGTTGTCTTTGAAAGCAAGCTCGATTGGAACGATCACCACAAGCTCATCAAGGCGGATTTTTCCACCAATATCATGGCGTCCACCTTCAAAAGCGAGGTGCAGTTTGGCTTTTTAGAGCGTCCCACCACCCGAAATACAAGCGAGGAGCAGGCAAAATACGAGGTCTGCAACCATAAGTGGACGGATTTATCCGAAACACGCTTCGGTGTTGCTCTTCTCAATCAGAGCAAATACGGCGTCAGCGTAAGGGGCAAGCGTATGGGATTAAGCCTCTTAAAAAGCGGCAGACGTCCCGATACAAGCGCAGATTGCGGTGTGAAATACTTCAATTATGCGCTTCTCCCGCACGAGGGCGGCTTTTCGGCGGAGAGCGTGGTGCTTCCTGCCTACGCCTTCAACCGTGCGCCCGTAGCCTTTGGCGGCGAGGTGCAGGTGCCCGTGTGCGGCATCTCTCAGCCCAATGTCATCTGCGAAACGGTGAAATATGCAGAGGATAGTGACGCCACCGTGCTTCGTATTTACGAATGCGAGCGCTCCTATACAGACTGCGTGTTAACCTTGAGCGGCGAATACGAGGTATATCAGACGGATATGCTGGAGGAAAACCCCGTTCTGCTCGCCACGGGAAGGGAAATTCTCCTGCACTTCAATCAGTTTGAAATCAAAACCCTGCTGTTGAAGAAAAAATAATTGCCATCCGCAAGGAACATAGCCGCTCTCTTATCGCAAATAAGGGGGCGGTTTTTTATCGGCTGTTGACATAAAGGTATCTACGCTCTCTGTTTCAGCACAGAGGTGCAGGCATAACGCATATTCCGTCATAAGGCGATGGTCTGCTTCGGGCATAAAAAAGGGCAGAGGACGCATTTTGCATTCTCTGCCCGTATAGGCTTATTTCCGTCTGCCTTTTCCGTGTATGGGAGGCAGGCTTTTTTTACCAGATTACCACACGCTTTTTGGGTGCGATATACATCTCGTCCTTGCAGGTTACGCCAAAGGCGGTGTACCACTCGGGGAAGTTTCTCGGGGGCATATTGGCACGCAGAATAGCAGGGCCGTGCACGTCTAAGCTGAGAAGCAGCTGCTGATATTCGGGCTTTGCCTTCTGGCACCATACGCGCGCCCAGTTTTTGAAGTATTCCTCGTAGCTTGCGTTTTCCGTTTTTGCCATGATGGCAAGGGTAACTGCCATACCGCCGTTGTCTGCCATGTTTTCGCTTACGATAAAGCTTCCGTTTACCACGCCCCAGGGCAGCTCAATCTTGTCAAACTGCTTGATCATTGCCTTGATTTTTGCCTTGAATCTGCGGTTGTCCTCTTTTGTCCACCAGTTGTTGATGTTTCCGTTTTCGTCGCACTTTGCACCGTTGCTGTCGAATGCGTGCGAAATCTCGTGACCGATAACCGCGCCGATACCGCCTAAGTTTTCGCTGCGCGTCTGCTTCAAGGAATAGAAGGGGGGCTGCAGAATTGCGGCAGGGAAGGTGATGTCGTTGACAAAGGGGTTGTAGCAGGCGTTGACCATGTGCCCGGGCATCTCCCACGTGGTGCGGTCTACGGGCTTGGTGAGCTTGGCAAGGCGGTATGCCTGACGGATTTTCTTCAAGGACATCACGATGTCATAGAGAGATGCGCTTTCATCGAATACAAGCTCGTTGTAGAAGGGGTCAATTCTATCGGGATAGCCCATTTTAACGCCGATTTTAGAAAGCTTCGTGATTGCCTTCTGCTTGGTGCTTTCCTCTAAAATCTCGTTGGTGGCAATGCGCTCCTTGTAGGTGTCGATAATCTGATATACAATGGCGGTGATGTCCTTTTTGGCCTCCTCGCCGAAGTATTTTTCGCCGTAGTAAACGCCCATCGGCTCGGAATACATTTCAGAGGCAAGCTCGTAGGCAAACTTATCGATGGGGGTAACGGCGGCAATGCCCGCAATGGCACGGTGATACATACTGCCGATTTCTCTCAGCTCCTCGCTGAGCAGAGGGCAGGCGTCAATCAGTGCGGTTACGTATGCCCAATGCTTATACTGCACGAACGTCTGCTCGTTGAAGATGGAGCGGAATGCCTTGAAATAGCGGGGCTCGGTGACAATCACGCTTTCGGGTACAAAGCCAAACAGCTCGCCCAGAAGGGCCTTTAAGCTGAGGGGCTTGAGCATGGTGGCAACCCTTGCCGTTTTCATGGGATTGTAAATTTTTACGTATTCCGACCATTCCTCGCTGGTTTTCACCGTTGCGCCAAGCAGGGCGTCGAAGGCTAAGGTGTCTGCAAGATATTGCTCTTGGTCTTTCTCGGAAAGCGGCGTTTTGGCAAGAATCATCTTTGCCATGTTTGCCCAGATGCCCAGGATTGCCGTTTTCTGCGCTTCCATCTCGGGCTTATAGTAGGATGCATCGGGCAGAATAACGCTCGGGCCCTGAATGAATACGCTGTGACGGGAGGTGTCCTTCATATCCGTTTCCGTCATCAGCGCGAAGGGCAGAGGAATTCTTTCGGTGAGAAGTGTTTTCAGCATGCCGTTCATTGCATCAACGGAATCCACGCTGTCTAAAACAGCAAGATGGTTGAGCGCGGGCTGAATGCCGTCCGCCTCCTTTTTTGCCGCATCGGATGCAGCCGCAAACAGGGTGCAGGCACGCTTTAAGTGCTCATTGGGGTATGCCTTACTTTCGCACATACTTTTCAGCTCGCCAATCATCAGCTTCTGAATGTCAACCGAAAGGGAGGTGAAGCCGCCCACGCAGGGTAAATCGTCGGGAATCACCAACGATTCCAGCTTTTCGCGGTTGACGTAGGTGTATAAATCGTCCTGAATTCTGATCGTATCCATTTTCTTCTCCTAAAAGTATGATTTTGCTGTTATTCCGCTTATGCCTGCGCCTGTGCTTTTGCACTCTCTACCATCGTGCGGTAGGCGTCTACTGCGGCGGCATAATTGTCGGACTCAATCAGCGTGATGCAATGAAGCACCTGCTGATAGATGTATTCGTAAATTTCTGCTCTTTTTTCGGATGCGTCAATCGCCTTTACAATTTCGGGCGCAATGCGGTAGTATTCCTCCACTAAGGCACATCCCTCCTCGGTGGATTTTAAGTAGCCATCCCGGAAGGCACGAAGTGCGGTAAGCTCTCTGCAATCGTCGCTCAGCCCCTTGAAGCTGACGCAGGCAGAGGTCAAAAAGCACCCGGAGGAGCCGGAGGAGCCCTCCTCATAGCACCAGGACTGTGCGTCACCGGGACGTACGTACTCTTTTCGGTATGCGCACCACACCTTTTCGTAATCGGGGCGGGTATCTGTAAAGCTACCGTCGCCCGTGGTTTTTAAGGGGTGCTTGTTGGGACTGCAATGCTTGCAGCTCGTGCAGGTGGTAAATACGCCAAAGCCCATAATTCTGCTCCTTATCGTTGGTAAAAATACTTGTCAATAAAATAACACAAACAGCAAAATATGTCAAGCGGTTTGCTTCGTTGCGGCGTGAAAAGCGTGCATATTTTTTATAAAACGGCGTTTTTTTTTCTGTTGACACCTCAAAAGGGCAGATTGATGCAGGGAGAGCCTCTCTTTATTTTGTTACAAAGCCAAAAGCGTTTGTTTTCTTTCGGGAAGTATGCTATAATAGAAAAGGTAATACACGGGAGGAAGCTGTATGGATACGGTATTCATCGGTTGGAGCGGCAACAGACCGCTTGCGTATGAGCTTGCGGAAATCATCAACAGGGGCGGAAAGAAGAGGGCCATTGTAGGCGGCGGTCAGCCCAAGGACCTCTACGTGGGCGCACAGGTGATGAATCAGATCTGTCAGAGCGATCAGGCGATTCTGCTGTTAGAGGATAAAAACGGGTCAATCAGCCCCAATCTTATGCTGGAATGGGGATATCTGCTTGCCAAAATGCCTGTGTCAAACATCTGCTCGGTGCTGATCAACAAAAAGCCGTCAGAGCTTCCCTCCGATATTCTGGGCTCGTTTGTGGAGGAGGTGCAATACGACCGTACCACCCAGACGGACAGCGAAATAGCGCAGGTCATTTTTCAGCTGTTTGAAAGACAGCTTGTAAAGGATATCGAAACGGATTACTTTTCGAGGATTGCCGATTGGAAGCACGTGTTTGTTATGCTCAAAAGCGGTCAGCTGCACTCGGAGGAGAACATCCGTGCCACCATTTTGGCAGGTGTGCTTGCGGCGTATTACTATTCGGATAACAAGGAGCTTCGGCAGTATCTGGAAACGGTCAATAGGAGTGCCGAAGTCAACAGCACGGTATATTTTGCAAAGGCGTATATCGATGTATTCCTCAAAAGCGAAAATATGCGCGGCGCCCTTTCGCAAAGAGATTTTCTTTCCCTTGTGGGGGTGTTCGAAAGCGTTTTACAGCGTGAAAAATCCCATCTTGAAGAGATTGAAATGCTTACGGACATTCTGTGCTACGACGTATACGGGCTTGGCTGTACGCTTTTTCTGAAAAATGAGGAGATAGACCCTGATAGGCGCTCGCGCTTTGCAAATAAGGCAAAGGAGTGCTTCGAAAAGGGCCTCTCACTGATTGATGAATTCGGGGCGCAGACAAAGGTAAACGGGTGCCTTGTGATGCTGCTGAAAAGCTATCTTTATAACGACACCGCTCATCTCTACCGCGACGCCTTCCGTAACGACACCGAGTTTTTAAGATATCTCGATCTCAGTGTTTCGGAAAGACAGACACTATTTAACACCTTTTCCGCCAACTACGCGGCAAACACCTATCTTATTACCAAGCTCGACCAGGAATACACCGTTGCGCTCAGCGAGCAATGCAACTATATGCACGATCCCATCCAGCGGAAGATTTTCATTGAACACATCAGCGAAAAATATCGCGAATGGGAGCAGGAGTTTTCGTACACCCGTTCTCTGCAAGACCGCATCAAGGCAAATCTCAAAAAGATGGGCGTAGAGGTGTAGG
>JAFQWR010000232.1 GCA_017407365.1 Clostridia bacterium | reverse complement strand
GCTTTGTGATAGAGCCCCTTGCTTCCTCGTGGAAGATCTCCGCAGTTCCCTTCCTCTTAGAGGGGATTGACTTAAAATCCTTTTTAGACCGTGTGCTGAGCGATGTTTTCGACGGAAAAAGCATCCGTCGCGGAATCGTTTTGAAGGAGGAGCTTGCCATGCGTGCCTGTAAGGCGGCAGTCAAGGGCGGGCAGACACTCAGCACCAAGGAGGCAGAGCTGTTGATTGAAAGAATCAACGAGGGTATGGAGCTTCTCTGTCCGCACGGCAGACCGATTTTGCTTCGCTTCCACAAGCGCGATTTAGAAAAAGGGTTCAAGCGTGTGCTATGAGTAAGCTGTTCATCGTAACCGGCCCAACGGCTGTGGGAAAAAGCGAAAGCGCACTTACCCTTGCAAAAGCATTTGATACGGGTATCATTTCCTGCGATTCCATGCAGATTTACCGCGGTATGGATATCGGCACGGCAAAGCCCACGCAAGAGGAAAGAGCGCTTGTGCCGCACTATCTCATCGATTATCTGCATCCCGACACGGCGTATAGCACAGCCGCCTACGTGCAGGATTTTGACCGTACGGTAAAGGAGCATTTTGCAGATAAAACGCCCATTGTAACGGGCGGCACGGGGCTGTATATCAATGCGATTTTATATCCCTATGCGTTTGCCAACACAGCGGATGATCCTGTGCTTCGGGCGGAGCTTCAATCGGTGGCGGATACGCTGGGGGCAGAGGCTCTGCATGGGATGCTTGCGGAAATTGATCCTGCCTCTGCGCAGAAGCTGCACCCCAACGACGTGCGTCGGGTTATCAGAGCCATCGAAATTTTCCGTTGCACGGGCAAGAGGAAGTCAGAGGGAGAGCAGGCGCATCAGGCTGCTCCGCGCTACGAATACAGGCTGATTGTTTTGACCCGTCCCCGAGAGGAGCTGTACCGTCGCATTGACGAGCGTGTGGATATGATGATGCGCGATGGGCTTTGGCAGGAGGTGCTTGCATTGAAGGAGCAGGGTGTTTTAAGCACGGCGTCCTCTATGCAGGCGATTGGCTATAAGGAGCTGTATGAGGTCATCGACGGAAAAGCCTCGTTAGAGGAGGCTGTTGCACTCATCAAAAAACGCAGTCGCAACTATGCAAAGCGCCAGATGACGTTTTTCAGAGGCTTTCAAAATGCAACGTTTATGGAGCTTTCGTCAGACACCGTACAGCGCTTAACAGAGGAATACCGCGCCTTTACGGGCGTTTAATCAAAATATCAGGAGTTGTTTTATGGCAGATATCTATTTGGAAGAAAAGGTGAGCGATACCACACCGGGTAAAGCAAAAAAGCGTTCTGTGCTTCTTACCGTAATGCAGGTGCTTTGTGGGCTTGGCGGCGCTTTCTTTTTGCTTGTGATGTTCTTTTCTCAGTTCCTTTCGGTAGAGGAAGGAAAGTTTGTTTTGAAGGATTACCTCATTCAGCTTGCCATCTGGCTTGTTTTTGCTGTGATCTTTTTTGTAGCGGCATGGCTGCTTGGCAGATTAAAGCAGAAGCAGTTTTGCGAATACGACTATACGTTTGTAACCGATAGCCTGCGCATTGCAAGGGTAATCAACAATTCCCGCCGTAAATTTATGCTTGAGGTATTCTGCAAGGACATTGAGGATATGGGTGACGTAGACGACGAATCCTTCAGCCGCTACGAAACGATGCAGGGCGTCAAAAAAATTGTGGCTACTCCCAACGCCTTGAACGAGGAAGCAAAGCTTACCTATTTGTTCTTTACAAAAAACGGCAGCAAAACCCTGCTGATTATTGAGCCGAGCGATGTAATGCGTATCTGCATTATGCGTAATGCCCGTCAGGTGCTGAAAAGAAGATGATTTATCTGGATAACTGTGCTACCACCGCGCCCTATGGCGAGGTGACGGAGCTGATAAAAAAGGAAGCAGACGGGGGTTGGTATAATCCCTCGGCAACGTATGCTCCTGCCATTGCCGCATCCAAAAGGCTTGCCGAGGCAAGAAAAACGGTTGCAAGGGCAATGGGAGCGGCAGAAAAGGAAATATATTTTACCGCATCGGGCACGGAGGCAGATAATATCGCCGTGTTTGGCGGCAACAAAAACAAAAAGGGCGTTCTGATTTGCTCAGCTTACGAGCACCCTGCGGTATACGAATGCTTTACGGCGTTAAAAAACCAAGGGCAAACGGTGCATTTTCTGCCATTACAGGCAGACGGAAGGGTAGACGGAGATGCGTTGCTTTCCTTGCTGACGCCTGCGGTTTCTCTCATTTCGGTGATGCACGTCAACAACGAGATGGGTGCGGTAAACGACATTGCCGCACTTTGCCGCCTGGTTAAAAGCAAGGCGCCCAATGCTCTTTTTCATGCAGACGGTGTGCAGGCGCTTGGTAAGGTTCCTGTAAACGTGCATGCTATGGGTGTGGATTTATACTCTGTCAGCTCGCATAAAATTCACGGCGGCAGAGGCGTGGGTGCGCTGTATGTAAAAAACGGTGTGCACTTAAAGCCGCATCTTGTGGGTGGCGGTCAGGAGATGGGGCTTCGCCCCGGTACGGAAAATCTGCCTGCCATCATGGGCTTTGCTCTCGCCTGCCAAAAGATTGACCTTGCCGCAATGCAAAGGGTTTCAGAGCTGAAAAAACGCTTCTTCCATGCTGTTTCGGGAGGGCTTTCGGATATTATGCTGTACGGCAATATAGAGGAAGCCGCTCCGCACGTGCTGAGCTTTGGTGTCAAGGGCGTCAAGGCAGAAATTCTGCAACAGGTGCTTTCGGCAGAGGGCGTTTATATCGGCAGAGGCTCTGCTTGCTCCTCACGGGCAAAGACCTCACGCACGGCGCTTGCGCTTCGTATTCCCGGGGAATATGCAGAGGGAACGGTGCGTATCAGCTTTTCTGTGATGAACACAGAGGAAGAGGTAGATAAAGCAAGCGCACTGTTTACAGAAAAGGTAAAATTGCTTCGCCGTATGTAGCGAAGGGAGGATTTTTTTGTGCAAAAATTATTGATGCTGCGCCTTGGCGAGCTGTTTTTGAAGGGCTCTAACCGAGGATACTTTGAGCGTGTATTGTTTGAAAACGTCAAAAATGCAGTTGCGGATATCGCTTGCGATGTAGAGCGCATTCAGAGCCGCATTCTGATTAAAAACTACGACCCCGCCGAGGAGAACGAGCTGATTTTCCGCGCGCAAAGGGTGTTTGGCTTGCATTCTTTAAGCCCTGCCGTGCAGGTAGAAACGGATATGCAGGTGATTTGCGAAACAGCGCTTACCCTGCTTTCTGCGCCCAGATTCCGCGTTTCCGTCAACCGTGCAGATAAAAGGTTTCCCCTTTCGTCCATGCAGATTGCAAGAGAGGTGGGCGGATATATTTTAAGCAAAAGCCCTGAGGCTACCGTTGATTTGCATAATCCCGATTGCAACGTGCAGGTAGACGTGCGGGAAGACGGCTGCACCTATCTCTATTCGCAGACCGTCCCCTGCGAGCGCGGTATGCCCTACGGAACGTCGGGCAAGGGCCTTCTGCTTCTTTCGGGCGGTATCGACAGCCCTGTTGCAGGCTACATGATGGCAAAGCGCGGTATGACGGTAGAGGCTGTGCATTTCCACAGCTATCCCTACACCAGCCAGATGGCAAGGGAAAAGGTAGAGGAGCTTGCCTCCGTGCTGAAAAACTATACGGGCGGCAGATTGAAGCTCTACTGCATTTCCGTCACGGAGATTCAGCAGAGCATACACGAAAGCTGTCAGGAATCCTTTATGATTACCCTGTTGCGTCGCTTTATGATGAAGCTCAGCTGCAGGCTGGCAAGAGAAAACGGCTTGCAGGCAATATTAACGGGCGAAAGCCTTGCACAGGTTGCCAGTCAGACGGTAGAAAGCATCAACGTGACCAACTCCGTCACTGATATCCCCGTGCTTCGTCCTTTGATTGCAATAGATAAAATAGACATTACCGAAACTGCAAAAAAAATCGGCACTTACGAAATCTCCATCCGTCCGTATGAGGATTGCTGTACGCTGTTCTTGCCTAAAAACCCCGTAATCAGACCGAGAATTGAGGAGGCGCTCCGTCAGGAAAGCCGCTTGGATGTAGAAGGTCTTTTAGAGCGCGCCTACGCAACGCTCGAAATCGTTGAACTGTGATTTTGTCTACCGCGATATGCCCGTGTATCTTTGTAGGGGCAGGCGCACGCGTATATCGTCGGTGGTAACGGTTAAGGGTGTATTCTTGCGTGTGCCCCTGAGCTGCACGCAGGAGCTTGCGCTTACATACGTGCAAAAGCACCGGACAGACCTGCTTGGCAGATACCGGATACAGCAAGCCAAGGGCAACAGACTCGGCGAAATAGACGCCTTTCGGCTGTTTTGTCTGTACGGCGTGGATTACCCCGTTACAATAGGAGAAAGCGCAAGCCTTAATGCAGGCTTCGTTTCGCTGAGGGAAGGCAGTGCACAAAAGGATGCGCTTATGCTGATAGCGAATGAGGCACGTGCCTTTTTGCCACAGCGCTTGCGGGAGATATGCGCAAGACTGAAAATTACACCGCCAAGGCAATGCTCGGTCAGGCTGTACCGCTCCCGTTGGGGTGCCTGCACAAGCACGGGCGAGATTAAACTCAGTACCCTGCTTGTGATGCTTCCCACAGAGCTGATCGATTACGTCATCTGTCATGAGCTTGCGCATTTACGTGTATTCAACCACAGCAAAAAATTCTGGCAGGTTGTCAGAAGCTATTGCCCCGATATGGAAAAATGCAAAAAGCAGCTGAAGGAATACTCCGGCTTTCCGCGGCTGTACGGTGGGCAGAAGCGAAGGAGAGAGACTGCAAACAAAAGAGGACGCAGTCAGTCAAAACGAAAGCAAAAGCCATAAGGCGCAGAGCAAAAAAGCTTTGCGCTTTTGTTTTATCAATAAAGACCAAGATGCGGCTTTTACGGGAACTGCTTTTTATAGCCTATGCATAAAAAAGGGGCTGACCGATTTTTCTCGGTCAGCCCGTATGCTGTTGTTTGGCAGGTGCTTTGCGCCATGCTTATGTCTGTCGCTAAGCGCTATCCGATAGTTGGATTTCTGCGGGTAGCGAGGTTATGACTTGGCGTAAGGAAGCAAGGTTTTGCCTTAAAATTGGGCGTTTTCAGCCCTCAGAATCGCTTGCGGTTTTTAACAGCTGTTCCTTGCGGTATTGCAGCAGATAGAGAGAGTAATATTTTCCGCGGTTTTTCAGCAAGGTAAAATGATCGCCCTGCTCGATGATTTTGCCGTGGTCCAACACAATGATGTTGTCTGCGTGCTGTATGGTAGAGAGCCTGTGGGCTACAATCAGCATGGTGCCGATGCTCATCATTCTTTCGAGTGAATCCTGAATGAGAAGCTCTGTTTCGGTATCGATGTTAGCGGTTGCCTCGTCTAAAATCATCACCGAGGGCTTATGCACGATGGTGCGCGCAAAGGAAAGAAGCTGACGCTGACCGGCAGAAAAATTGTTGCCGCGCTCTCTGACCTCCTCGTCGAGTCCGTTTGTCAGACGGGAAATAAAGCGGTCGGCGTTTACATAGCGGCAGGCCTCCATAATTTCCTCATCGCTGACACCCTCTTTATTGAGCAGAATGTTGGAGCGTATGGTGCCCGAAAAGAGGAAGACGTCCTGAAGCATCTGTCCGAAATGGCGGCGTAGAGAGGATATTTTGATTTTTTTGATGTCGATGCCGTCTATAAGAATCTGACCCTTCTGAATATCGTAGTTGCGGCAAAGCAGGCTGAGTATCGTTGTTTTGCCCGAGCCCGTTGCGCCAACAAAGGCAACCGTCTGATTTGCCTGCACCGTGAAGGAAACGTCCTTTAATATCCAATCCTCATCCTCGTAGGCAAACCACACGTTTCTGAATTCGATATTGCCCTTCACCTCGCTCAGCTCTATGGCGTCTGCGGTGTCCTTCACCTCGGGCTCCATATCCAGAATGGTGAAGATTTTTTCGGCAGAGGCAAAGGCAGATTGCAGCCAGTTGAACTGCTCTGCCAAGCTTTGTATGGGGTCAAAGAAGGTGGAGATAAACATATAGAAGGTAACGAGTGTGCCTGCGTTCAGGGTCTGACCCAAAAAGCTGATCTCGTTGATGATGCCCTTGCCGCCAAGATATAAAAGGCAGAGGACGGAGGATACATACAGCATATATACCACGGGGCGGAATACGCCAAATACGAATATCTGCTGCTGCTTCCACTTTCCGAGTCGGTTGTTCCGCTCGTTGAACTGCGCCATTTTATGCGCTTCCTTGTTGAATACCTGCGTAATTTTGATGCCCGAAAGGTTTTCAGATAAAAAGGTGTTGATGTCTGTGGTGCCGTCCTTAACCTTGCGGTATGCTCTGCGGGAGAATTTGCGGAAGATTACGGTAAACAGCACGATAAACGGCACAAAGCAAAGCACCATAAGCGTGAGCATATAGTTGATGCACAGCATGGCAACCAGCACGCCCAGTATGATGAAGATGTTTTTCAGCAGGTTTACCAGAATATTGGTAAACATCATCGAAATTGCGTTGGTATCGTTGGTTACTCTTGTAACCAGCTTGCCCACGGGGATATGGTGCAGCTGATTGTGCGAAAGGCTTTCGATATGCACAAACAGCTCCTCACGGATGGCGGAAAGAATTTTCTGTCCCGTGCGTTGCAGGATGATTGCCTGCACATAAGAGCATATAAGCGAAACAATCAGAATTACAACGTAAACGCCCACCGTAACGAACAGGCTTTTCAGGGCAAAGTCCTGCTTGATCATCTCTTCGATATATCCCACCATGATGGGGGAGATGATGCTGTGTGCAATGGAAAACAGCATCAGAAGCCCGATGATTACAAAGCTTTTGGTGTGCGGCTTTGCGTAGCGTAGCAGTCTTACGGTGATCTCTCCGTCCTTCATATTGCGGTCGAAGTCGAGCGCCTGCTTTTTGTTTTTCATCATG
>JAFQWR010000231.1 GCA_017407365.1 Clostridia bacterium | reverse complement strand
GCCCATTGCCAGAATATTTCTTGCACGCTCAACGATAATCTCCTGCCAGATGGGATTGCCTGCATCTACAAAGTACGAATTCCAGTTGGTATTCATCATGGGTGCGCCGTTCTGATACATATAGTAAGAAGCATAGCCGCCCTCACCAAGACCGTCACCCGTGTTTAAGGAATCGTCCTCGCCGATGGTAATGTAGCAGATGGTATACACACCTGCATCGTTCAGCATTTTGATGCCCTCAGCACCAAGCGATCTCGATTCGCAAATGGCAACGTCGTAGTTGGTCATTTTTTCATCGAATGCGCCATAGTAACAGCAGAACGAGGATACATCCAGCCAATCCACCTTTTTTCCGTCCTCATTCAAGCCGTTGCGCTCGGGCAAGGGGCGGGAAAAAATACTGACCTCTACCGTGCCGCCATTCTGCTGGCAGGCAACGAGCCCCATGCAGCTGAAGGCAAGCAATACGGCAAGAAGAAAAGTTAATACCGATTTCAAAATCATTTCCTCCATCAAAGTTTATATAAAGTGTTTTACTTTCTCAAATCATCAAGCGCAATGTATGCACCGCAGCTCAGACGCGATTTTTCGCAGGCAAGAGCAATTTCGTGGCTCTGCACCGAATTTTCAATCGTGGTAAGCGCATCCACCTGATCGTTATTCAGGCACTCAAAGAATTCGGTCAGCATCGCATTGTCACCGCCACCGTGACCGGAAAGATCGGTTGCCAATTGGTTGATGTCGTATACCACAGGCTCCTTACCGAATACGCTTACGGTAACAAGGTTACTCGTCTGGTCGGCAATGATTTCACCCTTGGTGCCCATAATCTTGCAGTATCTGCTCATCTCCGAAGTGAAGCTGCACATGGTAAAGTTTACCGTAACGCCATCCTCAAACAAAAGGTTGCAGACCTGATGATCTACTACGTTGTTGTCGGATGCAAATACACATCTGCCGTAGTCACCCGTTTGCAGAGCGGCAATGATGCCTTCTTCCGTGGGCTCCTCCATAACGACGTTTACAGGCCAATCGGTGTTGCCGGCATAAAAGCCCGTTTCGTTATCCAGATAAATCAGCTTTGCGCTGTACGGACAGCTGTTTACATACTTACAGCTTAAGCAGCGGTCGGCTGCACCCTCGGGCGCATTTTCTTTTTTGAAGTAAGAAAGCGAACCAAAGGAAGAAACACCGATGCATTTTTTGCCGATAAGCCAGCCGTAGATATCAAAGTCATGACAGCATTTTTGCAATATCATGGGACTCGTTTCTTCGCTGTTGCGCCAATTTCCTCTTACGAAGCTGTGCGCCGCGTGCCAATAGCCTACATTTTCAATTGCTTGTATGCTTACGATATCACCGATGTCACCGGAATCAATCGCCTGCTTAATCGTTTTATAGAAGGTGGTATAGCGAAGCACATGGCACACAACCACGAGCTTATTTTTTTCGGTTACCTTTTTCTTTAACGCATAGCACTCCTCAAGCGAATGAGAGATAGGCTTTTCCAACAGAATATCGTAGCCTTTTTCCAACGCCATCAATGCATGGGTAACGTGTTGACGGTCTTGTGTGGAAATAAACACAGCGTCTGCAAGACGCTCCTCCGCAAAAAACTCCTCCGCAGACGAAAAGCACATTTTTTCGGGAACACCGTATTCCTTTGCAGCAAGCGTAACCCTCTCGGGAACCACATCTGCTACAGCAACTATTTTCATTTCTTCAGGATGTAGTTTTGCATAAGGCGCATAGGTATGTAAGCCTCTTGCACCCAATCCTACCAAAGCAACCGTTTTCAATTTCGCATCTCCTTATGTTGGTACGTTTGGTGTTATGTTTAGTAAACAATACTCAATACATTCTTATTATACCATATAAATATACCGTTGTCAATACTTTTCTGAAAAATATTTTTGCTGTTTTTTTGCCAAATCCGAAAAATTGACCGCAATTTTGTTTACTAAACACAAGATATTCACACGCTACCCTACCCCTTCGAACTAAAATTTCCGATACCCCAATATCCTACCGTGAAAAAGCATTCAACCTTGCATACAAAAAGGGCTGTGAATGATTCACAGCCCTTGTTCCGTTAGTATTATAGAAAAAATCAAACCTTATTTCTTTTACGGATTTCCTCTAAGGGAACCTTAGGAGTGCGGTCTGCCTGCAACAAGCCGTTTACCTCATGCTCAACGTCCGTCACTTGCGTGTAGCAATAGCCCGCAATATTCATTTTGCCAATCGCCTGAATCAGGCCGCCAAAGCGCTCTAAAAATTCCTCATCGTTGCGCACGCCTACCCCGTAGCCCCAGCATTCGTTTTGCGCATCCGCAATATACGCCGTACCGCCAAACTCACTGAAAATAATCGGCTGACCGCCGTAGGAGTAGCCCTTTGCATAAGGCTTACGCGCACCGGAAAGAGAGCAACCCTCTGTCTGACACAAAATATCCTGATAGATCCGGAAAAGTCTTTCGCCGTTCTGCTCGTAGTGATGCAGAGTGAGAATATCACTCACCGTATGCTCCCAGCCGTCATTCGAAACCACGGGACGCATGGGGTCGATGCTCTTTGTTAAATAGTAAAGACCGGTTGCAAGGTTTTGCTGACGCGCGTTATTGGCAATATTCAGCACACCCCAGCTTTCGTTGAACACAACCCACGTAACAAGCGAGGGGTGGTTGTAGTTCTGACGAACAATTTTCAACCATTCATCCGTAATTTTTTGCGTACAGCTATCAGAGAACCAATGGTTGGAGGGAAGCTCGCACCAAACGGTAAAGCCGATGATATCGGCATAGTAGAAATATCTCTCATCCTCTACCTTCTGATGCTTACGCACGCCGTTGAAGCCCATCTCCTTGCAAAGCTCAATATCCTTGATGATGGCTTCCTCAGAGGGAGGTGTAACGCCCGATTCGGGCCAGTAGCCCTGATCCAATAACAGTTTGGGATAGAAGTTGCCGGAATTCAGCAAAATCTGATTGCCCGAGGTACGGTAGTCGCGCACACCAAAATAGCTGCCCACCGTATCGGTCAGATCTCCGTTTTTGTAAACGGTGATATCCACATCGTACAGGCAGGGATGATCGGGACCCCATACGTCTACTCTCCACGAGCGCTTTGAGGTATCCAGCTTCACCGTAACGGTGTTATCGATTTCATTTGCCCAGACGGAGGTGGTAAACAGCTTTTCGCCCTCATACGAGATTGCAAAACGCACCTCTACATCATCAGCAGGCTGACTGACAGAAACCTCAAATTCGGCAGAATACGTTTCGATGCTGGGCGTAATTTTAAGGTCGGTAAGATAAACGTCGTTCACGTATTCCATCCAAACCATCTTATAAATACCCGTAGTCTGCACGTACCAGCAGCCAAAGCTTTCACGAAGCCAACGCTGTTTGCCGCGTACACGGGAGGGATGATTGTCGTCGTCACAGCGAATGACGAGCATATTTTCTTCCTTTGTTAAAAGGGAGGTAATATCCAACGAAATACGCGAATAGGCACCCTCATGCTTACCTGCCAAAGCGCCGTTTACATACACCGTGGTGATATAATCTGCACCCTCTATGTGCAAAATAGCACGCTTGCCGGCCTTTGCAGAAACTGTATGTGCATACCACACCGTTTCATGCCATTCATGACGGTTGATGCCCGAAAGCTCCGTTTCGTAGCTGAAGGGTACACGGATGCTCATAGGGAGCTTGCCCGTAAGTGCTTCCTTTTCGGAAACGTCCTCACCAAAGGCAAATGCCCAGGCGCCGTTGAGGTTCTGCCAATCTGAACGAACCTTCTGGGGACGGGGATATTCGGGAATATAACATTTCACGTGCTTCATAAATCTAGCCTCCTGATTTCTATAAAATGCGAAATTTCCTTTTAATCTAAAACGGTGTAATTGACACTCACAACGGAAAGATTGCCGGTAGATGCATACGCACCGATATAACCGCTGAGATATGCATAGTCATCGGTTACAGTTGCCAGAAGCTCTCCGTCTACCGAAACGCTTATTGTACTGCCCTCTGCGCGAACGGTCAGCGTATGCAGGTCATTGCCCTCTAACGTGGGAGCGTATGCGGTTACAAGCGTTTCTTCGCCGTAATCGTACCGCTTTACCGTGACAACACGCGCACCCAACCGTACATAATAACCCTGCCACGACTGCGTGGGCTGATCTTTGTGATAGGAATAATGCTGTGAGCGGATCATAAAGCCGAGGTTTGCACCTCCGTCGATATCCATACGGAAGGTAAAGGAAGCCTCGTAATTGCTCATACCCTCCTTACCCCAACGCGCTGCCGCAGGCGTAGCTCCTCCGTTGAGCGTAATCGTACTGCCATCGTTGGCCACGCTTCCGCTGAGCTTTTCAAAATCAGCAACCTTTACCGAGCCAAACAGACCTGCCTTTTCCTCTGCAGTAAAGGAGATAAAATCAACGGTACCCGAAAGCACCTCCACCTTCATACAGCCCGCACCCGCAGGCACCTTGATCTTTCCAAGGCTTACGTTACGCGTGCCGTCTATGCTGTTGAACGCCTCTGCCGTTGCATCGATTTCCGCCGTGAAGCTTTCTTCACCAACGGTTACCTTCACCGTACCCTTACTGCCGATTGCAACACGGGCACCCAATACGTAGGTATCCTTTTCGGGTACGGTTATACCGTATTTCACCCAATCGCCCTTTTGCATATGCACGGCGTAGGCATCTGCCACCTTTACAACGCTTTGCTTTTCGCCCACACGGACACCGCCCTTAACAACGGACGCCTCCGCAAACGAAAAGCCTCTGTTTTCTCCCTTCAGGTAGGTGATGGCAGGAAAGGTAAGCGGAAAGTTTTTCAATACTTCAAAATCTGATGTTCCAAAAACATCGTTGGTAAATGCGGTGTAGTAAACACCGTTTCTGGCGGTTACGCCAACACCGCCGGGTGCCGCCTCTGCCTCGTAGGTGATTACACGCATACCGTTGATATACACATACCCCACGCCGTCACCGTTTTCTACACGTACGGTGCTGAGCTTGCCCTGCGGATAAACAGCAGACCTTTGCGCAATCAGCGTTTCTCCCGAAGCGTTTGCACGGTATAACGAAACGTGAGCGCCATCCAGCCCAATGCGATAGCTGCTTCCGTTGCTTGCACCAAACACCAGGCGTTGACCGGAGGAAGGAATCAGATTGTATTCTACGGTATAGTAATTATCCGTTTCTCCTAACGCATAATATCCGTCCTTCACGGTAAAGCCTTCTGCATTTTGCGCCTCTTTTGTAGGACGGGAGGGCACGGCTGCCGCACGGTAGGTAGGGCCGTTTGCGGTAAGCACGCTACCGAATGCAAAATAGCGGTCTAAATTATATCCGCGGAACTGATTTGCGTGGCTCATAAGATTATGATACGCCGTGTAAACGGAATCCAGATCGGGGCCGTTTGCGTTACTGCTATGCCCCAAGCCGTAATGCTCATCCTCATCTATCATCGTTACGTTCTGCACGGGCTGAATAAAATCGTTAAAGCCATCCATATTGTTTGCATAGGAATATGCAACACGGTAGCCCACAGAGGTGACGTGATTGCCCGTATAGGTGAGGTAGCTCGTTTCGCCGCGGCGGAAGATGCCGGGGCCCTCGATCCAATGGTTCAGACTTGCATCGCCAATAACTCCCGTTCTGCCCAACGTTTCCAAACGAATATCGTTGACATCGGTAATCTCATTCTGACGTAAGCCATTGGGTGTTACGGTATGCATCAGATACAGCCTTCCGTCGTCCGAAACGTAGAAGGAGCCGTCGATGCCCATACCAAGATTGCCGTAATCCAGATCAGAGGGATTTCTGCCATTGGTGGTGCTGATCAGCTTGAAGCCCTCGGTGGGGCTTTCGGAGCGATAGATATAGTGACCGCGCCCTGCACGGGACTGACACATATAAAAATAGCCGTTATAATAGACAACCTCGGGTGCATACGCACCGACAGAGGAATCCTCCGCCTCTTCCAAGGCAAAGCCGACGTATTGCCAGTTTACCATATCATCCGAAACGTAAACCTTTACACCGGGGTGATTATCCCACGTGGAGGGATACATATAATACCTGCCGTTGTAGCGCATGACAAACGGGTCACCGATACCGTATGTCCACGAGCCGTTGGTGTTTTCGCCCCATTTTTTGCTGACGTCTATGCTGTTTTCGTACGTTTCCTCAATTACAGGCGGAATGTAAGGTATTTCCTCTCCTCTGTTCACTTTATCTCCTTTGTCGCAGGCAGTGCAAAGCGAAAGCACGCTTGCTGTAACAGCTGCAACGATTGCAATTTTCTTTTTCATCATACTCTCCTTTTGATAAAGACTGCTTCCGCTCAGGCACAGTGCTTTTTCAAAAAGCATCAAAGCTCGGTATAAACAACGTTGCTGAACCTGAATGCGGAGTTTTCGGTATAAAAGCCAAACTGTCCGTCATAGAAGGCGTGCGGATCGGTCACCGTGGTCAGCTCCTCACCGTTTACGTAAAGCGTTATCGTATTGTCCTTTACACGCACCTTAACGTTATTCACTCTGCCCACGGCAAACAGGCTTCCGCCATCCTCTGACGTTAAGCTTGTGATATAATAGTTTTCGTAGCCGTAATTGTACTTACTGACCGAAATCATAAAGGGGGTTATTTCGATATAATAGCCCTGGAAGGAATATACCGTTTGCTCCTTATGATAGGAATAATTCTTTGCACGTACAACAATACCGCCCTTTTTGGCACCGTCTAAAAGCTGAATGTCAGCCGACAGCTCATAATTCATCCAACCGCCAAGACTACCGCCCGTGAGGAAAACGTCGGATGTGTGGGAGGTAACAAGACCGCCGTCAAAGGAATAATTGCCCCTACGGGAGGTAAACAGGTTTTCTTCTTTGTCTAATTTGCTGGTAAAGCTGCCCGTGCTTTCCGCA
This sequence comes from Clostridia bacterium, assembly GCA_017407365.1. Lineage (GTDB taxonomy): Bacteria > Bacillota > Clostridia > Christensenellales > HGM11417 > RGIG2219. The sequence continues at coordinate 15,408 of JAFQWR010000231.1, read as the reverse complement.
AAGGCGGTCATCTGGAAGCTTGCCACCTTAAGCTTACCGTTGTAGAGGCGGATTTTTAAGGTGTGCTGACCCTCCTCTAAATACACTCTGCCCAGATTGACAAGCGTATACCCCTCTTTATTGTACGTGATACGGGGCACCTGCAGCTTGGTGATTTCAGATTCGTCGACCACTGCCTCTAAAACAGAGCCCTTGCATTCCTCCGTTACCATTGCATTGAGGTAATACCAGCCGTTTTTGCCCGCATTGACCGCGTATTTTACGTAATCCTCCTTGGTGTCAAGAATTACGGCATTATACAAATCGGTCTGCTCAATATTCTGTCTTTCGCCCTGACGGACGCCGCCCTTTGTTACCTTTGCATTTGCAATAGAAAAGCCTCTGTTTTCACCCTTAAGATAGGTGTGCGCAGGGAAGGAGGCAGGCAGATTTTTAACAGACTCAAAATCGGAGGTGCCGAAGCTGTCGTTAGAGAAAGAGGTAGAGCAAGCGGTAAGCGCATTTCCGTAGCCGATTGCACCCGAGGGAAGGGGCGCATTCAGCGTGATTTTACGCATATTGTTATACGAGATGAAGCAACGGTCTGCACCGTTTTCCACACGGATGATATTGAGCGCTTGATAGTTGTTGCCGCTACCTACCGATGCAGAAGCGAGCGTGGTAGAAGAATTGCCGTTATGAGAGATAACCGAAAGCGTATCGTTTGCAAGAGCAATTTCCACGTATTCCGTAGCAGATTTTCTGCCAACGATTACGGAGCCGCTATCTCCATTGGGAATCTTAAAGTTTAATTCTGCGGTAAAGAGCGATTCCGTGCGCGCATCCGTGTAGCTGTAGCCGCCCGAGGTTAACAGGGCTTCCTTACCGTATGCGGAATAGTCGGGCTGGGCAGGCATTGCCGTTTGATAATCACAGAAGCCGTTTGCAAACAGCTGAGAATTACTGGTGAGATACTGCGTTAAATTGTATCTGCGACCGCTGTTGCGATGGCTGTGAAACGCCGTGTAGATGCTATCCAGATTGGGGCCGACAAAGTTGCTGGAATGCCCCATTGCGCTGTTTTGCGTATCGGTGGAAATCAGCGTGATATAATCGTCTGTCTGCTGAAAAGCATCAAAATCAAGCACATCCTTTACGTAGGAATATCCAACGCGATAGCCCCAGCTGCTTACGTGATTGCCCGTGTAGGTGAGGTAATAATAATCACCGCGCTTAAAGATATTGGGGCCCTCTGTCCAGCCGTTGAGGTTGGCATTGGCAATTCCGCGCGAGGTACCCATCATCTCTGAGGTATTACTGCTTGTGATATCGTTTACCTTTGCATAGCTAAGCGCTGTGGTCATGCTGGTATGCAGGAAATAGAGCGAGCCGTCATCATCCAAAAAGAAATCGCCATCGATACCCTTACCGATTTTTTCGGATACTCTCTCAAACGGGCCCAAGGGGCTTTCGCTTCGGAAAATGTAATGTCCCGAGCCGTTTTGCGATTCGCAAAGATAAAAGTAGCCCTTATAATAGACCACCTCGGGCGCATACGCGTTGTCTGAGGTGCCGTCAGCCTCCTCTACGATAACGCCGTGACGCTTCCAGTTTATCATATCGTCCGAAACATACACGTACAGTTTAGCACCCGTAAAGCAGGAGGGATACAGATAGTATTTACCGTCGTAGCGCATAACAAACGGGTCACCAATGCTATCGCGCGTGTCTACTTGAATGAAGTTTTCGTAATAGTCGGTGGGAGCAAACGTATAGCTCTGCTCCCCCTCATTCATAGCCACGCGCGTGGATGCGTCGTAGCTGACATCGGGAAAGCCGTTTTCGTTAGAGGGCGTTTTGTCGTTACAAGCGCTTGTAAAAAGCATCAGAACGCTAAGTAAAGCAATTAACGTGTAGTTTTTTTTCATAAAAACCTCTGTTATGATTTATTCTGTTATGATTTATTGGATAAGCAAGCATAAGCTTCTTGCTTTGTTTTCTGAATTGAGATATGTATTGCTTAGCAAAGCGGAGGCTCCGTTTTGCGGTAAAAAACAGGTAGCAGTATCTTTTACGCTATTTTGAAAAAAAGCAGGGGCGTCAATCCGTAGATGAAGCCCCTGCCGGCGTTCAAGCGCCCCAAAAGGGGTTAGCAGGTTTGGCGGCGGATAAACCGCCGCCGGAATAATCAGAATTAAGCCGCGGGCTCAATCTTTAAGTTGCGATAGTATACAGATGCACCGTTGGTGTAAAGACCGAATCTACCCGAAACAAACGCTAAGGAATCTGCCTTGTTCAAAATCAACTCGTCGTTGACATAAACCATAATCGTATTCTGCTTAACAGTAACCTTCAAGGTAAACCAGGTGTCTACTGCGGTTTCACGTACACCGAGGTCGAAGGAGGTGTTGGAATCGAAGTAATTCAATCTTTCGATACCTACAACGGATTCCTTCACATATACGTAGTAGCCTTGGATACTCGTATAATCGTCGTGCGAGGAAGCTGCGTAATCGTCAGCACGCAGAATTAAGCCTGCGGATGCCTGACCTGCAGAGCCGTTGAACTTCATCTCTACGGTAACGGTGTAATCGGTGAGCGTATTATCACCGAAGTACAGCAGACTGCGCGTGTTTGCCTTTACAAAGTGCGCACCGTCACGAATCTTCCAGAGCGTCTGGTAGTCTGCACCCTTTTCTACGTAGTTTTCAAGAGAATCCTCGTATAAGGGGTTAACCTTTGCCGTCTTTACAAAGCCAAAGCTTACGTAATCGAACGCTTCAACAGCCTCTAAGGTAACCTCGTTTACACCTGCTTCCATATCAAACTCGGTAACAAGCGCACGCACGTACAGATCAGCGGTCTGAACAGCGGGAAGGGTTACTCTGTATACATCGCCGCCGTTTAAGCGTACACCAATCTTGGTGCCACCCATTTCGGTGGGATATACCATTTCTAAGCCGTAGAAGCCGTCTTCCTTAACGTTTACAAGATAGGTTGCATACTCGCCCTTGCTGAGGCTCATCTGACCTGCGCCAACATAAACGCATTCCTCTTCTACAAAGCTTACGGAAGAGCTTTCCAGCTTGGAAAGTGCGGGGGTATAGGTAACAGCACCGATCATGGTGTCTGCCTGCTTATACTCGAGCTGATCGCTCATACCCATTGCTACGTTAGAGAATGCAACGTAGCCGATTTCGGTTGCATTGGCGATAGCGATAGCGCCTGCCTTTGCAGTAACGGAAGCATTGTCGATCTTGCACAGATTATCGAAGTATACATCCATCTTACCGTCGCGGTGAGCGATGCGTACGGTGTGCATTGCATTGGGATCGAAGCTGTTCACCAGCGTACCTCTTGCAATCTCGGTATCAACACCGTTTGCCTTCTGCATCAGAACGATTTCCTTTGCAGCGTAATCAACGGTAACGTAAATCTTATTGTCTGCATCCACGTAAGCAACGTCAACCTCTACGCCTTCACCCTTGAAGTTGAACTCAGCGGTGAAGTTTGCCTCGTGCTTCTGCTCGGTGCCATAAACACCCTTTGCAAGATTAACGAGAGCGTCCGTGCCGTTTGCACTGAATGCGGGCATTGCGGGAGCGATAGAGCCGGTTTCATTGATGCTGACCGTCATCTGCTCACCGTTGAACAGCAGTCTGTCGAGTGCATAAGAGCGGTTGGGGCCGCCGGAGCTGTTTAAGATGTGGTAGCTTAAATAGTAGCTATCCATATCGGGGCCCATAACGGTAGCGGAGTGACCGATACCCTTCATCGTGCCCTCGGTATTGAGCGCAAGCATTGCCTCTGCACCGTAGGAATAGCCCTTAACAGCCTCATCCGAAACGGAATAAGCAATCTTGTAGCCGTCGGAAGCAACGTGCTGACCGGTATAGGTGAGGTAATATTTGCCGTCACGCTTCAGAAGGTATGCACCCTCCGTCCAGCTACCGATAGTGGTGTTGCCGATTGCACGTGCATTGCCAACCGTCAGCATATCCTGCATAGCTGCATAACGGATACCGCTGCCGTGTGCCTCTAAGAAGTACATCGACTCATCGTCATCAATAAATACCGAGCCGTCGATATAGTGACCGAAGTTTTCGGTTGCCTGCGTGAAGGGACCCTCGGGCGTGGGAGCCGTTAATACGTAGTGACCTGCACCTGCGGGAGAGGTATACATATAGAAGGTTCCGTTCCAGTAATAAACCTCAGGAGCATAAGCTGCTGCTGTGATAGCATCCTGGCTGACGTAGCCCTTAGCAAGGCCTGCGCCCTGACAGGGAACCCAATGAACAAGGTTTTCAGATTTCCAGCCGCGTACGCCGTATTCGCTGTCTAACGAGGATACGTACAGATAGTACATACCGTTATAACGCAGAATGTAGGGGTCGCCCATGCCGTAGCCTGCCCACTGACCTTCAATGGCGGCATCTTCACCGTTAATGAAGGCGTTGTTGGCAACGTTGTCGTAGGTGATGGGGTTATATTCCGTTTTACCCAAATTATTGTTTTCATCGGGCTTATCCTGAGGACCGGGCTTCGGACCGCCGCAGGCAGTAAACGATAAAACCAAAATCAGGCAAAATACGGTTAAACATGTCAATAAATTACGTTTTTTCATTATTGATAATCTCCTTTTCCGTTATTCGCCTTAGTTGTTGGGGTTGTTGTCTACGTCACCGTAGATTCTGTTATCGGGTGCGATACGAACGTAGTCGGCAGGAATTTCGGGAGCAACGAAGCCACCGTTACCAAATACCTCTACTGCATCATAGCCCCAGCCGTCCCAACCGGCACCGGCACCGTGGTCCTCCTGCCATACGCCGAAGGTAACGCCGATTGTCTCTTCTGCCGTTACGTTGATTGCGCTGTAGGGAAGATTGAAGGTAACCGTGGTGATTTCGTCAACGGTATTTACAGCATAGCTGTAATTGCCAAGGGAGATGTCGCCACCCTTCCAGGTAAACGCCATATCGATTTTGGATGCACCGAGCTTAATGAGGTAGTCGTCGGTAGAATTCTGACGACCTGCCTGCGTGGTAGCACTTTCCTTGGTATCAATAAAGAACTCAATGCAGTCACCTGCAAGGAAGGCATCCGTGGTTACAAAGCGGAAGATAAAGCCATCTGCATAGCGGCCTACGTAGGGAATGAAGCCAACGCGGAGCGCACCGAACTTAGGACCGATCTGCGTATAAGCAGCGAGGTCATAGCTGAGAGCGGTAACACCGCCTGCAACCAATTCGTTGTCGGAAATAGCCTTGGTAGCTTCGCCGTACATCGAGGTGATCTTTAAGGTGTACGCATATTCCTCACCAACCTTTACGTCAGCAAAGGAGAATGCACCGGATGCATCGGACGTTGCGGTTGCAACTTCCGTTTCACCGTTCATAAGCTTCACGGTAGCGCCTGCAAGGGGCTTTAAGCCACCGTACAGCGTGCCGTTAACGGTGGTATCATTTAACGAAACCTTGTTGTTATCAGCACCGTAGAAGGAGCCGTCAGGACCAAAGCGCATATAGTCTGCAGGGATTTCGGGAGCAACGTAGCCAACATTATTGTAGCCTACGTATGCATCGTAGCCCCAACCTACCCAAACGCCGCCGCCGAGCGAGCCGATGGAAATACCGATTGCCTCTAATGCAGAGGTACCGATTGCCTCATAGGGAAGCTCAAACAGAACAACGGTCTTGCCGCCTGTAAAGGTTACCTGATATACAACGCCACCCATAGCAACGCCCTTATAGCCATTGTTCCAACGGTTGGTAGCATAGGTGCCGTCACCGCGGAGAATGAACTGATAGTCGGTGCTGTTTCTTGTTGCACCGCTTTCGCCTGCATCTACAAACAGCTCGATGAAGTCTGCACCGTCGAAGGAGCCGTTCTTTTCAAACATAAAGCTGTAGCCCGTGCCGTTGTGCGCGATGCTCCACTTCATGTTAAGATTACCCCAGTTGTCTGCGATAAAGGTATAGGGAAGCATATCAACGGAAGCAAGCTTGCTTACGCCGCCGGGCGTTAAATCGGAGGGCGAGAAGCTGTAAGACTTAGGCTCATAGCCCTCTGCGTCTACCGTAATAACAATGCTTTCGGTGCCGATTGCAACGTTTTCGATCGTGTATGCGCCCTGCTCGTCGGTAACTGCCGAAAGCTCGGTGCCGTCAACGGAAACGGTTGCGCCCTTTAACGCCTTGCTGCCAAGAACCACCTTACCGGTAAGCTTGGTTGCGGGAGGTGCTTCGGTATCGGGAACGAGGTTGATGTAATCGGTGAGCGTGCCGCCGTTAGAAAGCTTAATGCGGCTTGCGGGGATTTCGAGCATTGCCTGATAATAACCCTCTGCCTCAACAAGCACGGTGTAATCTGCGCAGGGAACATCCGTGAAGGTGTACTTACCTGCAGCATCCGTCGTAGCCGTAAACGAGCCCATCTTAACGCTTGCGCCTGCGATTGCTTCGCCGGTGATGGAGTTCTGAACGTTACCGATCATCGTAACCGAATCAACGGGCTGTTCACCCATCTTGTAAATCTTGTTATCCTTGTCGAGAACCACGTACTGAGCGGGCGACTGAGGCTCTACAAAGCTGCCGCCGTAGTTCCAGCCATACCAGCCTGAACCTGCCTGATTGCGGGGGTTGGAGGATTTTTCTACGTGCCCGAGCGAGAAGGCAACCATATCACCGGGCTCCATTTCCAGCTGGTCGTAGGGGAGCATCAGCTCGATGGTATAACCGCTGTCGATATCGCTCTCGTTATCTAAGGTACCCTCGTAAACGATTTCGTAATCGAGAAGCAGCGTGCTGCGCATACCCCAAACAAGGCCGGTGCCCTGCATGATACGCGAATATCCGTGCACGGTGAAGTTCAGCTGATAGTCATCCGTCTGGGGCTTGGAGCTTGCATCCACCTCAGTGCAAAGATAAAATTCTACGCTATCGCTTTTGTTAACGCTATCCGACTGGTTTTCATCAGCATAGGTTAACAGATTGGTATCCACAACGTCAAACAACACAAACAGCGCCTTTTCACCGCGGTAAAATTTCACACGCATATTGTTGTCTTTGCCCATTGCGGCAATCCAATCAGAATTCTGCCACTCTTCCTCGGTGGCAAGGCCATCGATCGTCAATTCGGGCGCGGAAAAGTTTCCGGGGAAATCGAATTGCGCATCGGAGGCTTTTTTACTTACCACATAATCGATGTACTTTGCAGCAAAGGCGGTAGCCGTTACGCTAAGACAAAGAATCATGAGGCAAGCAAAAAACACTGTGATTTTCTTTCTCATAAATAATCTCCTTTTATATATTTTCTTCCGCTGTTTATCAGCCCTTGATGCCGGTAATGGCCATAGACTCGATAAAGAAGCGTTGGAAACAAATATAAATAATGTAAAGCGGCAAGCTGGAAAGAACCGCACCTGCCATGACAAGGGGCAGATTGTTGCCCGTGCCGATGCTGGAATTGAGCTTACCTAAAATTACCTGCAGCGTCATTTCCTCATTGACGGAAAGGTATACGGAAGGAGCAAAATAGTCGTTCCAGATACCAACGAACCAGAATACGATCTGTGCTGCAAGAGCAGGCCCAAGCAGGGGCAGCATAATGCGGACGTACTGAGCAAAATACCCTGCACCGTCAATCTTTGCCGCCTCAAACAGCGAGCTGGGGATACCGCGCATATACTGTACGAAGAAGAACATCATGCTGATATTGCCAAAGAAGCCGGGTAAAATCAACGGCCAGAGCGTATCAATCATGTTCAGCGAGCTGAATACACGGTACTGCGGAAGCAGAAGCGCCGCATAAGGCACCATCATGCCGCTCATCAAAAGCAGCAGGAAGAAGTTCTTTCCGATCAGCTTCAGCTTAGCAAACGAGAAAGCCGCCATTGCGGTTACAAACGTACCCACGGGAATAACGGAAATCTCAATCAGAACGGTGTTTTTCAGACCGATTAAAATATCTACCTTCTGCCAAACCTCTACGTAGTTCTTCCATTGGAACACCTTGGGAAACAGCGTAAGCTGCAGGGTGTTAGCCGCCTCGGGGTTGGTTTTTAAGCTGGTCATAACCATCCACAGATACGGGAAGAACATCATTAAGCTACCGCCGATCAGCAGTATGTAGATGATCGTATACGTTGCGATATGAGTAACCTTTTTTACAGTTTCGGAGCGGTTATTGCTTTGAATCGTCGTATTTTCCATAATCCTACTCCTCAAATACCCAGCGGTTAGAGAATCGGAACTGAACGATTGTAACCGCCATAATCACTACGGAAAGCAATACGGATGCCGCACTTGCAAGACCGTAATTCCACTCACCTATGCCGCGCTTCCAGATAAAGTATACGATGGTCTGCGCACCCACGTTTCCTTGTGCAAATACGTCGGAATCCACGTACGACTGTAAGCCGCCAATGACACCCACGATGAGCAGATAGAAGGTGATGGGCGTGAGCATGGGGAAGGTAATACGGAAAAACTTCTGCAAGCCGTTTGCACCGTCGATATCCGCCGCCTCGTAGTAATCTCTGCTGATATTCAGCATACCTGCAAGGTACATAATCATGGTGCCGCCCAAGCCGCCCCATACGTTTTTGAAAATGATAGCCGTTTTGATGAGCGCATAATCGTCTAACCACTTCAAGCCTGTGTTATGCAACAGCATATTGATCAGACCGTATTCGTGATTGAATACGAAGCGCCACAAAAGGTTCATTGCAACCGCACTCGATACCGCAGGCAGATAGAACAGCATACGCATAATCTTGCTACCTACGATTTTACGGTTGTTCAGAAGTGCAGCCACCAAAAGGCCTGCCAGCATACCAAGCGGTACGCTGAGCAGTAAAACCAAGGTGTTTCCGATTGCGCGGAAAAAACGCTCTGAGTGCAGCTCGTGCGTAAACAGATCCTTATACTTATCAAACCCTACCCAGATATCTCCGATAATGGAAAAGAAGGGGTCGTAGTGCTTGATGGGATTCAGCTTCGTGAAGCTGTACATAAAGGAAAAGAACATGGAGCCTACGGTAAAAAGCGCAAAGCCGATGAGCGGTATTAAGATAAATAAAAACGCCGCAATATGCTCTTTTCTGTCGAGTTTGCTTCTTTTCATTCCTCTCTCCTTACTTAAAAGGGAAAGCGCTCAGCCGATTATCAACCAAGGCTTGCCTTCATTTCGTCAAGTGCCAGCTGGAAGGTGCTGTTGTATGCGTTACAGATTTCAGCAGCCGTCTTTGCGCCGGACCATAAGCCCTGCGTATTCAGATACTCCTCAAAGTCTGCATACCATACCGAGCTGTAGGTATAATACTGCGCACGCTGTTTGCCGGTAACCTTATCGCTTGCATCACGGATGCCGTCTACGGTATCGATGAATACGGAACGGGAAGCGGGGTTTTTGCCGGAGAGCAGACCCTTGGTGTCGTTGATGTACTCGTTGGTTGCCATTTCGATGAGGTTAGGAATAGCCTGACCGATCTGGTACTGCGTACGCTGAGAATCCTCGTTGGTTGCAAGGTAGGTTGCCAGCTTGACAGCAGCTGCCTTAACCTTGGAGTTAGCGGATACGGAATATGCCATAGAGCCTACCCAAGCGGTAGAAACAGCACCCTCTGCCTCGCCTACGCATACGGGAATGATGTCCCATTCAAAGGTAAGATCACGCCAGAAAGCGGTGCAATCCCAGGGACCTGCAAAGCAGAAGATTGCGGAGCCGCCCGTGAAGCGCTGATAGCCGTTAGAGGAAGCCTGGTCAGCAGCAGCGGGCATAACGTTGTACTTTAAGTTGAGGTCAGCAATAAATTGCAGAGCGTCGGTAAAGTTCTTTTCGGTGATACGGCTGTTGGTTGCGGTATCGTCAAAATAGTTTGCGTTGTTGGAGTAGATAGCAGCCTGCATTTCGTATGCGCCGATGCCGTACAGGTCAGAACGAACCGTTTTACGGGTGGTTTCGTTGCAGAGCGTTGCAAGAAGCTCCGAAAACTCCGTGAAGGTCATGGGATCGGTTGCGCTGGGATAGCCACCGGTATAGCCCACAACCTGTGCACAGCGGTTGAACAGCTCCTTATTGTAAACAAGAACGTAAGGGCCCTGATCCTTGGGCAGACCGTACAGACCTGCATCCTCAGACTTACCGAGCTTAAAGTTATCCGAATTGTAGTAATACTTTTCGTACGAGGAGGGGAACATGGTGTTCAGCGTTTCCTGCTCAACATAAGAGCTGATGTCAAGCAATCTGTTTGCATCAACGTATGCAAGGAAATCACGGTCGTCCATCATAAATACGTCGGGCAGGTTTCTGCCTGCATTCTGTAAGCCCTGTGCGTAGCTCGATTCATCGGCATACCAGTTGGGGTTTACAATGATGTCGGGGTTTTCTTCCATAAATTGCGATAAAAATCTGGTGTAGTTTGCTTCCTCATCCGCAGAACCTCTGCCTGCAAACTGAACGATGGTTTTTCCGCCGGGATTGACGCCGGGCTCGTCGGGATTGTCATCGCCGGGGCCACCGCATGCAGCAAGTGCAAATACCGCAGTAAGCAGTAAAGCAACTACAAGTGTAAGCAGATTTGTTTTCTTCATATTTGTACCTCCTACAAATAAATAGTTTTTTATTACAAGCCTTTCGGCCTTGTTTCACCCTTTTCCCTACAAGGCGTAATCCCCCAAAGAGTACACTACACCATATTCGTACACCCTTATTTTAACACAAAAAAAAGCAATGTCAAGAGGTTTATCAAAATTTGTAAAATTTCCCGTTTTAGTAATATGAAAGTTGTTGAAATAGTTCTGTTTCACAATCATTCAAACAAGTATTTTTGTAGCAAATCCGTCGTTTTTTTCATATTGGAAATACAAAAAGAAGCAAACAGAATGATTCCTTCCGTTTGCTCCTACAAAAATTATATTCATTATATTAAGCATTCTTTCCTTGTTAAATCAGGAGCTATAGTCTACCATATACATAAGCCCCTGCGGCACATCCCCGAACTTTTCGCCAAACAGATTGACGCCGCCCTGATTCTTTGCGTCGGGCTTAACACCGATACGCAGGGTTAAAAAATCCCCCTCGGTAACGTTCAGCTTACTCAACGTCTGATATCCCACTACCGTTTCATCCAGATATACGCATTCCTTGGTGATCTTCAGCGTTTTTACTATGCCATACTGTGAGGAATAATCGGAGTACCATGAGGGATTCAGTCTGCTACTTCTGCCGCCGTAATCGCCCGGAGAAAGATAGGTGCAAAGCTCTACACCGTTTACCCAAAAGGTGATATCACTCGGCCATTCGTTGCGGTAGTTGGGCGCCTCACTGCAAATTTCCATGCTGAACGTAATGGCACTTACGTTGCGGTTTTTTAACAGATAATTGGGAATACGGTATTCCAGATACCCCTTTGTAAACCAGATAAGCTGTGCATTCAAGCGCTCCGGACTGAAAAATACACCGGGAGTATCATCGGCAATGATGATGCTATTTTCGCTTGCCATACCGCAGCCCGCTTCCACGTGCGCATCCGAAAAGCTGCCAAGAGGAATATTGAATACCTGCTGATGCGAATTACGGTCCAACGAAAGATTGTTGCGGAAATCAATCGTTACGCTGTCAATCTGACGGGAAATCAGCTTTGCATTGCCTCGCGAATATTTTTTTACGGTAACGCTTACAAAGCCTGCCTTGCGCAGAATATTTACGTGAAAGGATACGGTAGAAATAGGCAAATCCAACTGCTTTGCAAGCTCAGCAATGCTATAGCTGGAAAAGCGCAGCATACTTAAAATCTTTCTGCGTACCGTGGCATTCAGCGCCTGCGCTATATCCTCTAATTGCTCCTCATCCTCGATACAAAGATCCATCTGCCTTTTTGCCATACGACCTCCAAATAACACGATCGGGCAACAAAGCACGTACAGATACCGCTTTTCAGCCCATCGTTTTCACCCTTATTGCTTATATTTTATCGAAATCCAATGCGCTTGTCAAGCAAAATCAAAAGGTTTTGCCTCGGGCGTTAAGCATATAAACGGTTGCACCACCTCTGCTGACCGAAAAAAAAGCCCTACTGCTTGCATCGGTAGGGCCGGGGGTGAAAATCATTATTTCATAATTGAAATCAATTTAATCAAATCGGTTCCATACTCGGAAAAATCCAATGTAAATTTCAGCTTCCCTTGACTGGCTTTTTCAGTCATAGTAAATATTTGATTATCAACAGTATAGGTTAAAGTGTAATTTCCGTTTTCACCTATTTCTCTGAAATCAAACACAATGGATACAACCGATTCTAAATTGCTGATAAACTCCATTAGCCGATCCCTCGAATCAAAGGACTCCTTAATAGAACTTACACCATCATTTACCGTTACATATACACGGGTAAACGTTAACCCATTAAAAAAATCTTCCGCAGCACTGAATCTATCACCATCGGGAACATCCGGCTGCACGGGCTCATAGGCACCGGGAACATCACCCGTGGCGAAATCCTTAATAACAATTGCTACCGGTACTTCTACCGATGTTAAATCAATGGTAAAGGTTAATAGTTTTCTACCACTTCCAACCGCACCTGCTTCCTCACCAATAACGTATTGGGGTTGCGTCAGCTCTTCATCAATGTAATACAGTAAATAATTTTTATTTACATTCTGCACACCATTATTTAGTCGCGTGGTAAATGTTATTTTATCAACTCTTACTCCTGCATCCAAAGCATTGAGCGTGGTATTTACCGCGCTGACAAAAGCCCCTATTCCTTCAATATCTCCATTTTGATATACATTTGTATTGTTTACCGTTATGCCGATATCACATATTTCTAAAAGGTTGGCAATGCTACTGTTATTTACGCCGCAATCTATCGACCATTGGAAATCATTATGCAGTAAGAAGGAATATTTCTCTCCTACCACAGGCGGATTTTCCGGCTCCTCCGGCAACTCGGGGTCGGGTGCCTCGGGCGGATTCTCGGGCTCCTCCGAGCCGCCGCCTACATTCGGATTATCGGGTATTTCTTCCTCTATTACCGTAATTTCACGATGCATTTCTACACTTTCACAAGCATTCAGAAAGCTTTGGGAAACCGTTTGTACCGTCTGCGGAAGAGTTACAGAGCAGGTAATATTGGGCAAATTCTGCGTTACACGGATTGTGGTAATCTTTTTGGTAAAAACCACCTGCTCTGCCGCAGATTCTGCTTCTGTAAAAATAGCGGTATCCGACAGATAAACTGTTTTATCGGGGTGGAATTTGTTCAGATGGGTTGCCACCGTGGGATACTCTGCCTCTACCGCCGAAACGCTTTCTTCAAATGCGGCAACCTTGTTTTCCTTTGTGCTTTTGGCAAGATTCCAGATTGTGCCAAGAGCGGAAGAAATCACGTCATCCGTTTTATCCGCATACCAATACCCGGGATGGGCAGAAATAAACGCCTCGGGTAAAAGAGCATTGGAAAAGGAATCTGCATAGGCAACACGGCTTACATTCAAAAGCTCCTTGATGGAAAGCAAAAGCATGGTATTTGTTTCGCTATCATACCAATAACGGTGCGTTTTGCTGTTACGGCAAACCAGAGAAAATCCCTCTGCCTCTAAGACCTCCTGCACAAAAACAACATCAGAAAAGGATTCATACAGCTTTAACACATGATTCATTGAGGCGCATTCAGCAGTATCTGCACTCATTTTTGCCTTTTGCATAACCTCATTAAAGGTAGGAATAAGTACAGCAGCAAGCACACCGATGATTGCAATGACAATAATCAGCTCTACAATGGTAAAGCCCCTTTTTCTTTTGTGCATCATTTTTCGTCCCTCTCTTTTTTTTCAAAAGCGTAAATATGTAAAAGACAGCCTTACAACTTTCATACGTCTTATCCATTTTATTATATCATCACGCTCTGTTAAGTGTCAATTGTTGAAGCACTATGCAACAAATTTTGATACTTATCATCTGCATAAATCACCTCATTCTGTATATTTTTCACTTGAACACACGCCCCCTTCTGTGCACAGACTCTTTTTGCCATGCATGAATTTCAATCGGTTTTCCGTTTATAAAAAAAGCACCTGCTTTATAAACAGGTGCTAAAAAACACAGATACAGGGGTTGGCTTTATTCATCTTGCATCTTGATATATGCCAGATATTTGTTGATTTCTTCAATCGACTTTCCGATTCCATCGGGAACCTTTATCGTTACATAGCAAATATAGCCGTTATGATCCTCAAAGGCAATCTTCCACACACTGTTTGCAAAATGCAGAGCATAGCCCTTTATAGTTCCGTCAATTGCATAGTAGGAGGCATCCTGATCTGCGCAGAGCCAGAAGCGCAACCTTCTTGCCCCACCTGCAAGATAGATTTCCTTTCGGGAAGACAGCAGCCCGATTTTTTGGATATCCTTACTGAGTGCATATCTTGCACTTTCGATAAAGCCCTCTATGCCGATTTCCTTATAGTAGGTATAATAATCGGTACCGGTTAAGGGGTGCACAACATCCTTTTCGTAGGCGGAATCAAACTGAATATATTCCCCTGTTTTTGTTTTATACAAACCCTTTACGCTTTCGTCCTCATAAAAGCCTACGGGCTTTACACAAATAACCTTTGGCTTATGCAATACATCAAAAAGCACATTTCCAACTCCTCGTGTTTCCACCTGTGTGCTTCCCATACCGGTGATTTCCACGTGATTGCGTCTTCCGTCGGGATACAGTATACTTGTACGGTTGATTCCGCCGAATACAAACACCACCGCAAGAACGGCACAAAGAGCAATGCAGGCAATTCTGATTCTTTTTTTATTGCTCGGGTTGCCCCCTTCACAGCCTTTTTCTGCGCAATCCTCTTCCCTCTCTTTTTTCTCAAGAGGGGCTTCCCAGATCAAGTCGCTTACAGGCACATCAAAAAGAAGGGCGATCTGCAACAGCATTTCCGCATCGGGAATCGAAAGCCCGTTCTCCCATTTAGAAACCGTTTGCCTTACCACGTGCAGTCGCTCTGCCATTTCGTCCTGTGTGATGCCCTTTGCAACACGCAAATCCTTTATTCTTTTATGCAACATAAAAAACCTGCCTTTTTTTGACCTTATTATACACAGCTCCCCAGCATAAGTCAAGGGAAAAATCCCGATTCAGCCGTTGCTTTCCGCAATGGAAATTAACATCGTGGGTTTGGGGATGGGGGATAATATTGTATGTACGTATTAAACAGAGATTTAAATGTATTTCCAATGATACCCACCCGCTGTTTTTGAAACACCTCGACAACAATTCCCTATGTAACCAGCACTGATACTCAAACTTTTCGCTGCTCCTTACTCTGCCTCTCTAATTCAGGTAGGAGCCATTTTTTAAACCACTTGTCAACCTCTTCCCAGCCACCGTCCAAATAAATGGCCGCTGTTATTGCCTCT
>JAFQWR010000230.1 GCA_017407365.1 Clostridia bacterium | reverse complement strand
CTCTATGGTACAATCAACATGTCTGAGCTTACAGCCGGACGTTTGTTTTGCAATCTATAATAAGGATGAAAAAAGGGCTTTTTTTCGATGGGAGGAAAAGCCCCTTTTGCTTTGGCAAGGCAGGGGCAAGGAGCGTGCTTTGGTTATTTGCTTTACAGGCAATAAGAAGTATGGTATAATAGAAAAAAAGGCAAAGGAGGAGGAAAATGCAGCAGTATACCTTGCAGTCGAGATGGGTGGCAGAGGGGAATGCGCTCTGGTATTACGGGCTAAGAATCGGAAAAAATATGCACCGCAACAAAATCAGGCTCAGCAAAAGACAGCGTGCAATCGTTGGCAAGCTGCCCGCAAGCCTTACCGATGCGGAAAAAAGAGTGCTTGGTGCGCTGATGGGCGAGGTGGTTGTGCCCGTGGAAGAAAAGCGCAGGGTGCCTGCCTCTTTTGCTGAGGCAAGGTTTTGCAAGCGCTGTGTGGCAAACGATTTTATGATTCCCGGGCTGGAATTCAGCGAAGACGGGCTTTGCCCGATGTGCCATTCCGCAGAGGAAAAGGGTGCGTTGAAAAGCATTTTGCCCACCGTGCAGGCTCTGCCCGTGTCTGAGCGCTCCCGCTTCGACGTTGCCGTGTTCTATACGGGCGGTAAGGATTCCACCTACCTGCTGTATTACCTTGCTAAGAGGTGCAGGCTGAGGGTGCTTGCGCTTACGTGGGATATGCCCTTTATGTCTGACCTTGCAAAAAAAAGCATTGAAAATGCAAAAAAGGCGTTTGATAACGTGGAGTTTATTTCCCGTACGGTCAGCAAAAGCGACCTCTCCGTTATTTACAGGCGCCTGATGGAGCTGAGCGAAAACACCTGTGCCTGCCCGTCGCTTGCGTACGTGCTGTTTTATCCCGAGCTGGTTGCCAACCGTGTGCCCTATTTCGTGGCAGGCAACGAGCCCGTTCAGATGCTCGGGCTGTATTACAACCGCATTGCGCCCACGGTTGCCTATACATTCAGTCGGAGCCGTGTGCTCAATGCCCTGATCAACATCGGCAGAGTGCTTACGCTTCGTCCGCCGCTTAAAAAGGGGCAGTTTCATACCCTTGCCACCATGAAGCAGCTTGCCTACGGAGATCATTTCATCAAGCGGCTTGTGGGGTACGAAAACGAGCTTGTTTCCAATATCGTGGAGTCCATCCGTCAGGTACCCCATCTGCTTGCACCGTTAAAGCGTGCCATACGCTCTTCCTCACGCACGGGAAACATCCCTGCCTTTGTGCACGTGGATTTCAACGACGTTACCGAGGGTGGGTACGATTGGAGCAGGGTGAAGCGCCTGCTTGTGGAGGAGTGCGGTTGGGTTGCACCCGAGGACGAAAGCAAGGGGCTTCATACCAGCTGTAAGATAGAGCGCTGTAAGGACTGCACGCAGTTTATACGCTTTTACCGTTGCAAAAGCAAAATGATTCCCTTCAGTGCGCTGGAAATATCCCTTGCCAGCAGAGATTCTCTTCGCCCCCGTGAGGAGTGGCTGTATGAAATGGAGCATTTGCTTGGCTTTTCGCTTACCCCCGTAGAGGAATGCGCGCTGATGCGGTCGTATTTTGAGGAAAAGGAATGAATGCGGTATATTATTTTTCGGGTAGCGGCAACAGCAGACGGGTGGCAGAGGCTCTTGCACAGGCGTTGGGGGTAGTCGCACAGGATATTACGCTTGGGGGCGTATCGGGGGAGGAGCAGGTGGCGGCGGTTGTGTTTCCCGTGTATTGCCAGAATATTCCAAAAAACGTAGTGCGTTTTCTCAAAACGCTTCGTGCGCCCTATGCCGTGCTGATTGCTACCTTCGGGCGTATTTCCTTTGGAAACGTCATTTGCGAGGCAGAGGCTCTGACGGACGCAACGGTGATTGCCGCGGCGTGTGTGCCTATGGGGCATTCCTTTTTGCAGGAGGAGTACGGCTTTGATGTAAGCCTGCTTGCCCCCTTGCTTGCACGCATACAGGCGCCGCAGCCTGCAACGCTTTCAGCCTCAGAAAAGGATGCATTTGCGGATATTTTCCCTGCACTGCGCAGCAGAATCGGGATGCGCATCAGCAAAGCGGCAGACTGCAACCGTTGCGGTCTGTGCGACACGCAATGCCCTACCGGGGCGATGCAGAGCGGAAAAATCGGGGCAAGCTGTATCCGCTGTATGCGTTGTGTTTCGCTTTGCCCCAAAAAAGCGCTCAGGCCAAGACCGCGCAGGATATTGAAGCGGTATTTACTACGCAATCGGAACAGAATCTGCACGCCGATTTACTATCTGTAGCCTTTTATCCGCAAAAACAGGCGTGCTTTACGGTAGAATGCGGAAATCTTTTTGCTATCTTTCGGATATATGCCGTAAGCAGTTGAAAAAAGCACGGAAAAGTGCTATAATAGCAAGCATCAGGCGTATTGCCCAAGAAGGGCGGAGCGGTGCCTGAACAGAAAAAAGGCTTTTGGGGCGTATCACAAAAGGGCTTACCAAAGAGGAGAATTTATGCGCGAAAAGGTAAAAGAGTGTGCGGCAGACCTCTTTTTCGTAGTGCTTGCCGGATTTATCGTTTCGGTGGCATACTTCTTTTTTCAAAACAGCAACGGCTTTGCGCCCGGCGGTATCGGCGGCTTTGCAACCATCACCTACCACCTCATCGGGGGGAAGATTCCCTGGGCGTATCTGATGATTGCCTTCAATATCCCCATTTTTGTGCTTGTTACCATCTTCGTAAACAAAAAGCTTGGGCTGTATCTCATTATCTATATGCTGGTGCAGTCGTTTGGCACGGAGCTTTTAGAGGCGATTGGCTTTAAGCCGTATTCCCTCGAAAACAACGGTGAGGATTTTGAAATCATCTTTGCCTGCCTTGCAACCGGTCTTGTTTCGGGTATGGGCTTTTCCATTATGCTCAAGCGCTTTGGTGCAAGCGGCGGCACGTATGCCATTTCTGCGCTCATTAAGCGCGTGAAGCCCGAAACCAACCTTGCCTTTCTGGCGTTCTTGTTAGATAGCAGTGTGGTAGCGGTGGCGTTTTTTGTGTACGGGTGTAAGATTACCCCCACGCTCTGTACCCTGCTCAACCTGTTCGTTGCCAATCTCGTGGTGGATTATATGCTTTCGGGCGTGCGCAACGGCTATAAGTTTGAAATTGTCACCAACGAGCCCGAGGAGCTCTCGCAAGAGATTATGACGGCACTCAAGCACGGCGTCACCGAGGTGCGTGTGGTGGGTATGTATTCGCATACCGAAAAATATATGCTCGTTTGTATCATCCGCAAAAAGCAGCTGGGCGAAATGATGAAGATCATCAAGCGCCATCCCGGCTCGTTTGCAAGCTTCTCCCGTGTGAACGAGGTATTCGGCAGATTCAGAAAGTAAAAAGCAATTAAGGGCTTGCCCGAGTGAGGGCAGGCTCTTTTTTATCAAGGCATACGCCGGGTGCCGACTTTGCTTTATGCGGCGGAGAAGGCGGCTGTGCTTTGGTAGCGGAAGCACGGCGGAGTATCTGCTTTTTTCAGGAGCGCAGGCAAAGGAGAGCCGTGAGGGTTAATAGAGCTTTTGCGCAGAAAAAAATATGCGTATTTTATAAAACGCCCTCATATCGGTAGATTTTTTCGGACAAGTGTGCTATAATAATCCAACAACAGAATCGCTTTGGAGGATTGGCTCAGTTGGTTAGAGCACGTGATTCACATTCACGGGGTCATAGGTTCGAGTCCTATATTCTCCACCAAGAGAAACCTAAATCGAACTACTTACGGCGATTAGGTTTCTCTTTTTTTACGCGCGAATAAAAAATCATTTCAAAGACATTTCTTTAGCCATAAGAAACGCTTGTATTTTATCACCGAGGAAATGAACCGGCAGCCTCTGCGAAACAAGCTAGCATTTCTCGGCAGAGGAGAGCGGCCTTTCGCAAGTTGCTTTATGATTACTTTTACGGTTCTGTGGGAAAGTGAAATTACAGTCAAATACAGAAATCTATCGTTAATATGTTGACAAAACAGCAAGCGGATTATATAATGAATTTGATGTACATAATTCATTGCCAAGAGGTTTAATATATGAAGCAGTTTGATATTACGTATTTTCACGGACCTTTTCCAAATTATATTGCAGATGAAAACGTGGTTGCGGATATAGTGGAAAGCGGCTTTACCTTAGTGCCGCTGAATTATACTACCGAGGTCAACAAAAAGGCTTTGCCTGTATTAAAAAAATTCGGTCTGCGCGCAATCGTTTCCGATCCGAGAATTACCGATATTTACACCGAGGATAATTTGATCGATGCGGACGCAACGGTAAAAGAGGTTGTAAACGATTATAAAAGCTTCGACAACATTATCGGTTGGGATATCGTAGATGAGCCGCACGCATCAAAATTTCCGGTTCTCAGCGCCATTGTCAATGCTTTTCGACGCTATTCTCCCGACAAGGAAACGGTTATCAATTTATTCCCCAATTACGCATCGCCCGAGCAGCTTGGGAATCCTGATTATATCTCGCACCTTGAAGCATATGTCAATACCGTTCGGCCCAATATGCTTTCCTATGACCACTATCATTTTCTCGGTCGCGAAAACAGAAATGCAATTTTGAATCTCGACGTAGATGAGCGCGAGAGATTGATACGCCTTTCTGCCGAAAAGATGGAGGATCGAGCTGAATTTTTTGAAAATATCGAGGTTTTCCGCTCCGTTGCGCTAAAGTATGATATCGACCCGATGCTGATCGTTCTTTTGACAGAGCACGGCTCCTACCGCAATCTCACGATCGGTGAGCTTTACTGGGAGGTAAATATGTGCCTTGCCTACGGTATGAAGCGCATCTCGTACTTTACCTATTGGGAGCCTGTTGCCGATCCCTTCTGGCAGTGGACAAATGCTATGTGCGATACCGAGGGCAACAGAATGCAGCATTGGTACGACGTCAAAAAAATAAACAAAGCCGTTATGTCCGCAGGCATTCATCTGTTCAATACCGAATCAGAGGCGGTGTTCCACATAGGCGCGCCCGAGAAGGGAGCTAAGAGCTTTGAAAAATACGGCGCGATATCCTCTATTGACGGAGAAAACGGAGTGATCGGCTTTTTTGAGGACGGCTCGATATACCTTGTCAACAGGGATTTTGCTCACGGAAACACGTTTACCTTGCATACCGATAGGCCTTTGTCTGTCTTTGCGGATAATCGCTTCGTTCCGTCAGACGGCAATACCGTTACCGTTGCGCTCGGTGCGGGAGAGGCTGTGCTGTTAAAGGCTTAAACGTAAAAAATGTCCGACTCGGTTGAGTCGGCCTTTTCTTTTGCGTTGCTCTTTGGGGTATGCCAAAGGCGCGGACATACCGTTTAACGGTTTATTTGGGCTTTTCACCCAATTAAGATTGAAATATTGCTTTGCTTATGGTATAATAGGCATATACCGTGCACGGAGCTTTGGAGGAATTATGAAAATAGCGGTAATCAACGGAAGTCCTAAGGGAAAATACAGCATCACCTATCAGACAGTCAGATATCTGGAAAGAATCTTTCCCGAGCATACCTTTTTCGTTTTGCACGCAGGGCAGACGGTGAAGGCGCTCGAAAAGGATTTTACCAAGGCACGCGAGCTGATGGAGGGTGCGGATGCAATTCTGTTTTCCTACCCCGTGTATACCTTTCTTGCTCCCTCGCAGCTGCACAGATTCATAGAGCTGACCAAGCAGAGCGGCGTGGATTTAAGCGGAAAATATGCTACGCAGATCACCACGTCCAAGCACTTTTACGACGTTACGGCGCACAAATACATCGAGGAAAACGCGCTGGATCTCGGTATGCGCTACATCCGTGGGCTTTCTGCGGACATGGAGGACTTACTGAGCGAAAAGGGCAGAAGGGAGGCAGAAAAGTTCTTCGAGCGCTTTTTGTGGTCGGTAAAAAACGGGGTGTACGGTCGCCCCGTAAAGCCTGCGGAGGGCTTTGTTTCTCCTGCAACCGTGCCCGAGCATTGCAAAGAAAAGGCAGGGCGTGACGTTGTGATCATCACCGACGAGGTGGACGGCAGCAGCAATCTTTCCGTGATGATCGAAAGATTCCGCCGTGTTTTCGGGTACACGACAAGAACGGTCAATATCAGCGAATACCCCTTTTCGGGCGGATGCCTTGGCTGCTTTAAGTGCGCCGTGTCGGAAAAATGCGTGTATAAGGATGGCTTTGACGTCTTTCTGCGTGAGGAAATACAACGTGCGGATGCCATCGTATACGCCTTTACCGTACGGGATCATTCTATGGGCGCACGCTTCAAGATGTACGACGACCGCAATTTCTGCAACGGACACCGCACGGTGACGGTGGGAATGCCCGTGGGTTATATCGTTTCGGGCGGCTATTCCTCCGAGCACAATCTGCGTACCGTGATAGAGGCAAGGAGCGAAACGGGCGGAAACTTTCTGGCAGGCGTGGCAACCGACGAGGATAACGCCGATCTTGCGGTGGATACATTGGCAAAATCGCTGGAATTCTGCTTGGAAAGCGGTCATACCGCACCGCAGAATTTTTACGGTGTGGGCGGAATGAAGATATTCCGAGATCTCATTTATCAGATGCGCGGCATGATGCGTGCCGACCATAAATTCTACAAAAAGCAGGGCATCTACGATTTTCCGCAGAAGAAGCGTCTGACCTCATGGAAGATGTATCTGGTGGGAATGCTGCTTTCAAACGAAAAAATCCTTGCCAAAATGGGCAATAAGATGAACGACGGTATGCTGATGCCGTACGAAAAGATGTTCAAAAAAATGGACGAGGGAAAGAAGCTGAAGTAGAAGCGGCTTTACGGCGCGTGGGCATAAACGCCGATTGTGTTTTTGCTTGGCTTCTCAGCCGTTTTGCGTCATATAAGAGGTAGAAGAGGAAAAGACCATGAAAAAATTTATAGAGGAGCATGAGATTTTTACCGCAGTTGCTCTGATCGTATTGTATATTGTCGTCAACAGCATTTGCTTAAACCTTTTTGCAGCCTCCGATTACCGCACCGTGCTGATCAACCTTCTGTTTTCGGCAGGGCTGATTTTTCTGACACTCGTGCTGAAACGTGGGGCGTATTACGGGTTCACCGCGGTCAGGGGGGCGAGGGCGTACGGCTACTTTCTGCCCCTTGTGCTGATTGCCTCCGTAAATCTTTGGGGCGGCTTTCATACAGAGCTGACCTTGGGCGAGGCGATGCTTTTTGCCGTTAATATGATCAACGTTGCTTTCATCGAGGAAATCATCTTCCGCGGCTTTTTATTCCGTGCGATGGCAAGGGATAACATCAAGGCGGCAACGGTGGTGGGTGCGCTGACCTTCGGTGTGGGGCACGCCGTCAATCTGCTGAGCGGTGCAGACCTTATTCCCACCCTTTTGCAGATATGCTATGCAACCGCCATCGGCTTTTTGTTTGTTGTCATCTTCATCAAAAGCGGCTCGCTTCTGCCCTGCATCCTCACCCATGCGGCGGTGAATGCCCTTTCGATGTTTTCCTCAGGAGAGTCGCCCCTGTTTTACATCACGGCGGCGGTGCTCACCGTTGTGCCCGTGCTGTATGCCGTCTACATTCTGAAAAGAGTGAAGGGCAGAGCAGAGAGCTTTACGCAAAATCCTTAAGGACCTTTTGGCTTTGCACAAAATACTTAAAACCCATGCGGGCAGATTGCGTTTTTTTTGCAGTCTGCCTTTTTTTATCGGGGGAGAGGTCCCTTCCTGCGGAGGGAAATTTTATCCCTTTTGCGGCAGACGGCTTTGCCTCAGATTGCTTGCAGGTGGAACGGAACGGGGCGCGCAACAAAAGGATGAGTAAGTCTTTGCCGGTAGGCAAACGGGGCAAAAACAGGCAAATTCGGGCGTGAAAACGGATGCGCTAAGCCATTAAGCGAAAAAAAAGGAAAATCACGGCTGAAAGGAGGGGGAAATGCGCCTCTCTTTTTTTTGGTAAATGCAGAGGATTTTTTGATAAAAAAGCGCCCTTTATGTGCAAAAAGAAAACGGCTATCCGTGGTGGGATAACCGTTTTTTCTTCCCGAGGAGGGGAAGCCTTATTTGATTTCACGCTTGGGCGTTTTTTCGATTTTGTCGCAGACGGCGTCCCGCCAATCTCCGTCAAACAGCTCGATCATGCCCTTGTCACAGGCGGCGGCGAGCTTGGGGTTGATGGGGAGCTTTGCCACCGTGTCCACGCCGTACTCCTTGGCGAGCGCATCGATCTGGCTCTTGCCAAAGACCTCGTGCCTGCTTCCGCATTCGGGGCAAAGGAAGTAAGACATATTTTCCACAAGTGCAAGCACGGGGATATCCAGCATACCTGCCATCTTCACGGCCTTACCCACGATCATACCAACCAGCTCCTGCGGAGAGGCAACCACGATGATGCCGTCTACGGGGAGGGATTGGAAAACCGTTAAGGGCACGTCACCCGTGCCGGGAGGCATATCCACGAACATATAGTCTACGTCCTGCCAGATGACGTCCGTCCAGAACTGCTTTACCACGCCTGCGATCATCGGTCCGCGCCATACAACGGGGTCCGTTTCGTTTTTCAGCAGCAGGTTTACAGACATAATCTGCGTGCCCGTCTTGCTCATAGCGGGGAGCATGGCAACCTCGGTTGCCTTTAAGGGCTCGGTGATGCCGAAGGTTTTGGGGATGGAGGGGCCTGTTACGTCCGCATCTAAGATGGCGGCGTTAAAGCCTCTTCTTTGCATGGAAACGGCAAGCAACGAGGTGATCAGGGATTTTCCCACGCCACCCTTACCGCTGACAATGCCGATCACACGCTTGATAGACGAAAGCTCGTGCGGTTTTTCCAAAAAGCTTTGGGGAGTGTTTCTCTCCGCGCAATCAGAGCCGCATTCCGAGCAATTATGGTTGCAGGTTTCGCTCATATTGATTCTCCTTCTCGGGCGGTAAAAAGATAGCCCGTCCGTAATTGTTCTCTATTATTATACCACGATTTCCGTTTTTAGTAAAGCGAAAGGGGATTTTTTCTGTTCTTTTATGCGCTTTTCGGGGCGAGTCTGCTTTTTAGCGAGCCAAAGGGGCGGTATCTCAATGCAGAATCGCCTTGATGATGGCGCACTGCCACCGCTTGGGCAGGGCGTTCAACAGACGCAGGTAAAGGTTGGGGTGCTTTTTGTAAATCAGGCGGGGATTTTTTGCGGTGATTGCCCTGTAATAGGTGTGCGCCAGCCTTGTGGGAGAGGCAGGCTTTCCCATAAAGCCCTTTACCAGGCGGTAGAATTTTGCCGACTGCTTTCGGTACAGCTCGGTTTTTTGCTGAAGCTCCTGCGTTTTGGTCAGTGAGCCCTTGGAAAGCGCGGTGTCAAATGCCCCCGGGCGCACGGTAATTACCCTTTGCCCCAAAAGATTCAACTCCTGACGAAGTGCCTGCGCATACGCATCGAGTGCCGTTTTGCTCACGTTGTAAATGCCGTTGAAGGGCATGGGGTCTAAGGGTGCAACGTCGCTGGTGGTAATCACAATCCGCCCCGTTTTGCTGAGCAGAGGATACAGCACCCTGTTTGCGTTTATTACCCCCATCAGGTTTACGTCAAACAGACGCTTTAAGAGGCTTTCCTCAATTTCGATAAAGGAATCAATCTCAAACACGCCTGCAATATGCACGATGGCATCCAGCGTAACGCCTTCGCCGTGCAACAGTGCATAAGCCTGCCCGATGCTTGCGCTGTCGCAGATGTCCAGCGGCAGAAAGCGCACGTTTTTTTGCGGAAAATCCCGTGGGTGAAGGTCACAGGCGTACACAAAAACACCCTTTTCCGCCAGAAATTCCGTTACGGCGTAGCCAATGCCGCCGCTTGCACCTGTAATCAAAACCTGCATAACGCACCTCACTTGCAGGTATTATACCACCCTTTTGCCGTTTTTGCAATCGATATGAGGGAGAAAACGGCGCAATTTGCCCAATTGCCCCGTAGGTGCAGAGCGGTCTGAGGGGGCAAAAATGAAAAAAATTTTCTTTTTCGCTTTTTGATACGGGATTTTGACAGTATTTTACGGGTGGCATCGGGGTCGGCACGCTCTATGGCTGTGGAGGTAGATTTCAGGGCGGCGCCCGTGCGCGCGTTTACCTATTATATATAAGTATATATAAGGGGTACTGCGGCAGGAGAGAGGGGGAGCAGAGCCGTGCGGGCTTTTTTATGCGGAAGGTGATGCGTGGACTGTGAAAAAAATTTTCAAAAATCCGCAAACATAATGAAAAAAATTGACAAAGATTTTTGCCTATGCTATAATGGAGGAAAACCAACAATGGGGGTTACTATGCTGAACAGAGGTTTAATCGTTTCATGTCAGGCCGGCGTAGGTGAGCCTTTACACGGTGATAATATCATGCATCTTATGGCAAAGGCTGCCGTAGCGGGTGGCGCTTGCGGAATCCGTGCGCTTTACTACGATATAAAGGCAATCAAGGCAACCGTTTCGGTGCCTGTGATCGGTCTTGTGAAGGAAGATTACGAGGATAGTGAAATATACATTACGCCCACGAAAAGAGAAATCGATCTCGTGCTGGAAACGGGCGCAGACTGCATTGCACTCGATGCAACGGGTCGTGTGCGTCCGGGCGGAGAAACGCTTGCAGAGCTTGTGGCATACGCAAGAGAGCGTGCGCCTGAGGTGGAGCTGATGGCGGATATTGCCACGTTAGAGGACGCAATAGCTGCCGATGCACTCGGCTTTGATTACGTTTCCACCACCTTGCGCGGCTACACCAAGCAGACGGCAGGCGCCGTTTTGCCCGATCTGGATTTTGCCGCAGAGG
>JAFQWR010000229.1 GCA_017407365.1 Clostridia bacterium | reverse complement strand
GTTATTTATGAAAAAGTTTCTGATGCATTGCCATACCGATGGCAGAAGCCCCTGTGGGCAAAACAAGCCCGACGAGCTGATTCGTGTAGCAAAGGAGCATGGATACCGTGGGGTAGTGGTAACCGACCACTTTATGGAGCATCTTTTTAATGAATATTACACCGAAGCAACGCATGAGGAAAAGCTTGAGCGTTTTCTGGCAGGCTATCGCTCTGTACGTGCAGAGGGTGAAAAGGAGGGCATAACCGTGCTTCTTGGCATGGAGCTGAATCCCTCTGAGTATAACCGCCCCGACCTCGTGGGGTATCCCGTGGTAGAGCTTCTTACCTACGGGCTGACAGAGGAATTTTTGTACCGTCATCCGCATATCTATTCTTACCCGCACAGCGAAATCTTCCGCCTTGCAAACGGAAACGGCTTTTTGCTCATTCAGTCGCACCCCTTCCGTACGCCCACGCACCTTGGCGATACCCGCTATCTGCACGGCATAGAGGTGTATAATGCCCATCCCTATGTGGATTCGCACAACGAGCTGGCGCAGGCAGAGGCAAAGGAGCATCCCGATTGGGTGCTTACCGCAGGTGACGATTTCCATCGCTACGATATGTGCGGAAATGCAGGGCTGTATCTGCCCGATTGGGTAGATAGCAACGAGGCGCTGGTAAGAGCGCTGAAGGCAAAGGAATACGAGCTGTTTATCAAGGCAAGGTAAAGCAGAAAAGGCTTTTGCAAAGGGTAGGTGGTGGTTATGAATCTCAATTTCTGGGTGGTGCTGGGCAGCGTGGGTATGCTGCTGCTTCTGTGTCTGCCCGGCTTTCTTCTCCGCAAGCTCAGGCTCTTGCAAACAGAGGCGGTATCGGTGCTGACCACCGTGATGATTTACGTCAATCAGCCTGCGCTTACCTTTCACAGCTTTCAGGGTGCAACCTGCAATCGGCAGATGCTTGTCAATATGGCTGTTACGGCCGGTCTTGCGTTTGCCGTGTTGATGCTCGGCTTTCTTGTGTTTGCACTGATAAAAAAACGCCTGCCCATCGGCGAAAGCCGTCAGGGCGTGTTTGCGTTTGCCTCCATTGCGCCCAACTGCGGCTTTATCGGAATCCCCGTGCTGACGGCGCTCTTTCCCGATAAGCCCGAAATGATTGTGTATGCAGGCGTATTCATTGCGGTATTCAATATCTTTTCGTGGACGTTTGGCATCTATCTGCTCACGGGGGATAAAGGAGCAATCAGCCTGAAAAAGGCAGCTTTGAATCCTGCCGTAATCACCGTGCTGGTGGCAATTCCCTTCTTTGTGCTGGATATCCGTGTTGCACGCCTTTCGGCACAGCTGAATGACATCATCGCAAGTCTTGCCTCTATGACCACGCCCGTTTCGATGACAATTCTCGGCATCCGTCTTGCAGAGGTCAGGGCAAGGGATTTGTTTTTGCGCCCCTCGCTGTATGCGCTCAGTGGCATCAAGCTGCTTGTGCTTCCGCTGGTTATGCTTGCGCTCAGCCTGCTTGTATCTAGCGTTACCCTGCGTGCGGCGCTGGTTTTAATTGCCGCAATGCCCACGGCGGCGCTCACCGTTGCTTTTTCTGATCGGTTTGGTGCAGACAGCCATTATGCCGCCTGCGGTATGCTTACCTGCTCTATTTTGTCTGTTATTACCATTCCGCTCATTGCTTTGTTGCTATAATCATTGACGAAAGCAAAAATTTATGATATAATACCGATAATACCGAATAAGGGTGGCACTTATGTTTAAGAAAACTACAGAGCTTTGTAAATTGCTTGGCTATCGCTGTAAAAACGGCTTTTATATCGAAAGCAATCTTCTGATTGACGGAAAGCCGGAGGATATGCTCCGTTACGCAAACGGTGGCAGAACGATGCTGATCAACGTTTTGCGTGTGCGCTTAAAGCGTGCACAGGGCAGTCCGCGTGACATTGAGGATCAGATTATTTCGCTCACCGGTGAGGAGAACCTTGTAAAGATGGCGGAGTTTTTCAATCTGCCCGAATACGCGCTCACCATCACCGGCAGGGTGCAGGCAACCAAGCCCGTAGACGAGCTGACCGACGAGCAGAAGGCACAGCTGATGCTCCGTGTGATTGGTGCAATCACCGCCGATCTCGACAACAAAAAGGCGTTCAATGTAATCAACGGTCTGATGGCGCGCTACGACCATATTCTGCACCTGGGCCGCATTGAATACGTAAAAAACGAGGTGCTCAAAAAAATCACCGACCTCATCGACGTTACGCTTGTAAAATACGATGCGCTCAGCAATATGTACCTGATCGATTCCGTCAACAAGCTTGGCTTCGAGGTCACCCCCAACGAGGTGACGCTGTATTTCCATTCGGGCAAAAAGAAATTCAGTTTAAGAGAGCATAAAACCATTCATTATATGCTGGTGGCATTTCACACCTACTTGAAGCCGTTGATCGAAAACCCCGTGCATTTCCAGCTGACCCGTCGCGGCAGAAGAATCACGCAGGTGGTTATCTCGTACGAGCGCAATACCGCGTGGCACGTGCACGATAAATTCAAGCCCTTAAACCCCTACGACGATTCCACGGAGGATTGCCACTTAATCACCTTCCGTCAGCAGTAGGCAGTCAAATGCAAATAATATTCTTTTTTTACAGTAAAAAGGAGCCTGATAAACGGGCTCTTTTTTTCGTTATTTTATAAAAAACAAGCAAAAAACACTTGACTTTTTTCCGTGGGGGGGGGTATAATTTAATTGGTATCATTTTTATCTGATACCAAAAAGGAGATTGGTTTTATGTCGTTTAACGCAGCCACTGGCACTCTTGCTTCATCGTTTGGCTTTACTGAAAGCCCTGCCACCGTCAAGCGCAAAAATAACGGTATTGCCGTGGGAAGCTACCGTGATATGCCCGTAGCCTTCTCGTCTACGTTAGAATCCCTTTCCGGTGCCAAGGCACAGCGCAAAAGCGTATACAGGCTTGCCCCTGCCGCATTGGTTGTGGTTGCAGGCAGCTTTTCCTCCTGTCAGGCAGAAATCGGCGGCTTTCTTACCCAGAAGCAGGCAAGCGGTGCAATCACCGAGTTTCAGGTAGCAAGTGCCGTCCGCTTTATCACCAAGGAGGGTGCCGATACCGTACGTGAGATACTCGATTATATTGCAGAAGTCTTGGGTGAAAACCGTGAAACGCTGTGCGAATCTACGGGTGAGCCTGCCGCTGTCAGCTTTTATGCCATGGGCGAGCAGGTGCTTGCGTTAAGCGAGTCTGCCGCAGAGCAGGTTTTGGCGCAGAACAAAGAGAAGCAGGCGGGTAGCCGCGGCAAGGCATTTGCGCTTGCGGCTGTGTGCGCCTTGGGTGGCGTTGCCCTCTGGGTTATCATCGGTATGGTTGGCTTTATTGCATGGATTGCGGGCTTTGCCATTGCGTGGCTTGCAAGATGGGGATATACCAAGGCAAACGGTAAGCCCGATAAGCTTGCCATTGCAGGTATCGTAACCATCACCCTTCTGTTTTCGGCGTTGGGTATGCTGATCACCTATGTTCTCACCGTCTATACGGCGGCAGAGGGGATGCTTACGCTGATGGAAAGCGTGCCCATGCTGTTTGAGCTGCTTGCCAACGATGCTGAGGTTATGGCAGGCTTCATCAAAGACCTTGCCTTCGGCATCTTTGTGGGCGTGCTTGGCTCTGTCAGCGTTGCCGCAAAAATGAAGGACGACAATTTCCGCCAGCTGACAAGGCTGTAACAGAAGGAAAATAACATAAGGGCCGCAGAAGCTGTCTGCGGTCCTTTTTTGATGTCTGCTTAAAGGGTAGGTATTGATTGACCGATAGCAGGGGAAAGGCGTACGGAAACGGCGCGCCGTTAACAGCTTTACAAAAGCCCGTCTGCCTGCTGTATTGCCTGCAAAACAGCCTCTGCGGCGCTACGGCAAAGTGCGGCATCGGTTGCCTCTGCCATAATGCGCAGCTTTGGCTCCGTGCCCGAGGGGCGCAATAAAATTCTCCCCTCACTCCCGAGGCGTTGCTCAGCATTCTTTAAGGCACGCAAAACGGTGGGGTGACGGAGAAGCTCCTGCTTGCGTGCGTCATCTGCTTTGTGCGAAAGAGCGCAGGTGGGCAGAGCGCAATATCCCTCCGCCAGAGCCGAAAGGCTCTTTTTTGTTTGGTACAGCAGGCGGAGAAGAAGGCAGGCGGTCAGCAGACCGTCCCCCGTTTCTGAGTAATCGCGCAAAATGATATGTCCCGATTCCTCGCCGCCGAGATTCAGCCCCAGAGTGCGCATTTTTTCGCTGATAAATTTGTCGCCGACATCCGTGCGGAGCAGGGAGATTCCTCTTTTTTTCAATGCCATTGCAAGCCCCATATTGGTCATTACCGTGCCCACAACCGTGTTTTTGGCAAGCCGCCCCTCCGCAGAAAGTCGGCAGGCAAGAATATACAGAAGGCGGTCGCCGTCGTACAGCCCCCATCGGTCTGCGGCAATAATCCTGTCGCCGTCGCCGTCGAAGGCAAAGCCAAGCTCTGCGCCCCGTAGCCGCATTGCTCTCTGCAAAAAATGCGGATTGGTGGAGCCACAGCCCACATTCACCCTTTTGCCCTCTGTGCTTGTGCCTGCAAAGCCCACGCCTCCGTGCTTTGTATCAAACAGCAGGGGCGCCGTTTTGTTTACTGCGCCGTTTGCAAGGTCAAGCACGAGGGAAGAGGGAAGCGTAGGGGGAAGCAGAGCAGAAAGCTTTTCGGCATACTTCCCTGCGCCGCCCCTTACGGTAAGCCTTTTCCCTCCCGGATTGGGCGGAGGAAGCTCTTGCATCAGTGCAAACAGCCGTTGCTCCTCATTGGGGGTAAGCTTACTGCCCTCGCCCGAAAACACCTTGACGCCGTTGCAATCGGGTGCATTGTGCGAGGCAGAAATCATGATGCCGTAGTCGCAATTCAGTTGCGCAGTCAGCGCCGCCGCCGCAGGTGTGGGCAGAATGCCCGTGCAAACGGCACTTGCGCCGTAAGCAGTCACCCCCGAGGCGCAGGTAGCCTGCAATGCGCCTCCGCCAATGCGCGTATCCCGTGCAATCAGTATACGCTTGCTTTTTCCGCGTGTGTACGAAAGGTATCCAAGCGCACAGCTCAGCGTGTGTGCGGTATACGCCAGATTTTCGTTGCTTGTGCTTGCCCGTATGCCGTCCGTGCCGAATTGCAGTAATTCTGCCATGTGTCCTCCTCAGAAAAAAAGAATAAAAAAACCACCAAAGAGGTGTCTTTGGTGGAAAAATCGTATGATGAAAAAAATCTTATACCTGCTCTGCGGCGTAGGTTGCGGCGATTGCTCCGTCTGCACAGGCGGTGACCACCTGCCGTAGCGGTGTGGTGCGCACGTCGCCTGCGGCAAAAACGCGGGGAATTGCCGTTTGCATACGCTCGTCGGTGACGATGTATCCGCTTTCGTTCAGAATCTCTGCGGGGAGCCCCTGTGTGCTTGGTGTGGCGCCAATGGCGGCAAAAACGCCGTCGCACGGCTCCGTGCGTGTTTGGTCACCCTGCGATAAAACAACGCCCGTTACCCCCTTTTCGTCCGTGAGAATGGATTGCAGCGTTGCGCTTGTGATAAAGCGTACGTTGGGAAGCGCTTGCACCTCCTCCACAAGCACGGGGGTTGCACGGAAGGTATCTCTGCGATGCACCACGGTGACCTCGCTTGCAATGGCAGACAGCGTGCG
Source organism: Clostridia bacterium (assembly GCA_017407365.1). Lineage (GTDB taxonomy): Bacteria > Bacillota > Clostridia > Christensenellales > HGM11417 > RGIG2219. Next base: position 5,947 of record JAFQWR010000229.1, on the reverse strand, counting down.
TGCATCCGAAAATGCGGTGTCGCCGCCGCCCAGCACAACAACCCTTTTGTTGCGGTAAAACATACCGTCGCAAACGGCGCAGGTAGAAAGCCCTCTGCCAAGCAAAGCCACGGCGTTTTCCACGTCGGGCAGATTTGCCTGCCTTCCCATACAAAGTATGACGCAGGGTGCGTAAAAGGTGCCCTTCTGGGTGGTCACGCTTTTCATTTTTTCGGTCAGCTGATAGCCCGTTACCTTTGAGGAAACAACGCTTGCGCCTGCCTCCTTGGCTTGCTTCAACAGGGTGGTGCAAAGGGTAAAGCCTGCGGTATCGGGGAGCCCGGGGTAGTTTTGCAGACGCTCGGCGTACAGGCTTTGTCCGCCGGGGGCAACCGCCTCAATCACGGTTACGCTCTTTTTTGCTCTGCTCGCATAAAGTGCGGCGGTAAGCCCTGCGGGGCCTGCGCCAATAACAAGAATATCCGAACGGTTTTCCATATCTCTCCTGTATCAGATGGGGAATTGCCTTTCCTCGCCGTTTACGTAGTAGGTGAGGGAATTGAAGCCGATGCTTTTCAGCAGGCCGATCACAAGCTCGTAGCTTTGCAGCATGGAATCAGCACGGTGCGCATCCGACCCGAACGAAACGCGTCTGCCGCCAAGTGCAAAGTAGCGCTTTAAGATTTCGCCGTGTGGAAGAATCAGATATCCGCACGTTTTTACATTGGTGTTTACCTCTAAGGTCTTTTCCTTTGCAATCAGGGTGGTCAGTATTTCGTCGTAGTAGCCCTTATATTCCTCGTAGGTGATACGGGGATTTTCGTAGGGGGCGTTGCGTGATACATAGCCCAGATGCCCCAGAATATGCCAGGGGTAGGGTGCAGAAAGGCTTTCAAGCACCGTTTCAAAATAACGCTTATAGGCGGTTTCCCTGCTTTTTCCGCGGAAATACTCCTGAAAATAGCAATCTTTGCCATCTGTCACGTGGGTGGAATTGATGATGTAATCAAAGGAATGCTCGGCAATCTTGCGCGTGTAGTAGGCGCAGGCGTCCTTATGATAGCCGCATTCCGCACCCAGAAGGTAGGTAAAGCCCTCGCCGTTCATGCTTTGCTTCATTTCCGTTGCCGCCCTTACGTAGGCAGGGATGTCCGTTTTTTGTACGGTGATATTTGCCATAACGTAGTCGTAATCCCAATGCTCCGTGGTGCCAAAAACGGTGATACCCATATCCCTTGCTTTTTGTACCATTTCGCAAAGCTCAATTTTTCCGTCGGGCGAAAAGGATGTGTGATTGTGTAGGTCGAGCATAGTATTCTTCCTTTGTCAATTTCTATTCCAAGGCTATTATATCACAAAAGCCGATTGCTTCGCAACCGTTCTTGCACGGTTTTTGGGCTTCGGGCAAAGGTTTTGCCGTAAAGCGTGCGCTCCCTCCGTCTGCATAAAAAAGGCTTACCGCCAAAAAACGGTAAGCCGTGGAGTTATTCGTTTTCGGGGATTCTTGCAAAAATCAGCCTGCCTGCGTTGGTTTGCATCACGGTGGTTACCTCGGCGTGTACGGTGTCACCCACGCGCTCGCCGCCGTTTTCGATAACGACCATTGTGCCGTCATCTAAATATCCCACACCCTGCCAGGGCTCCTTACCCGTCTTCACTATTAGAAGATAAAATGCTTCGCCCACAAGAAGGCTGGGGCGCAAGGCGCTTGCAAGCTCGTTCACGTTCAGCACTCTGACGCCTGCAACCGAGGCGGCCTTGGCGATGGCGCAATCCACGCTGATGATGGGACAGCTCTCCTTTTTTGCAAGCTCAACGGTTGCAAAGTCGGTGTCCTTTTCGGTGGAGGGCACAACCGTTACGGTAAGCGAGGGAAGCTCCTTCAGCTGATTGATGATTTCAAGCCCGCGCTTGCCTCTTGCGCGCTTCACGGTGTCCTGCTGACCTGCGAGCGTCTGCAAATAGGTGATTGCGGCAGAGGAGATGAAAAGCTCGCCCTGAATAAAGCCTGCAACGCAGATGTCGTAGATTCTTCCGTCAATTAAGGCAGAGCAATCCGCCGTGCGCTTTTCCTGACCTGCCTCCCGCTTGCGTTGGAGGAGGTATTTGCTCAGCATTTTATGCCCCAGCATTGCGCCAAGCACCGCACAAATAACGTACAAAAGCCCCTTGAAGAAGGGATTTCCGTCGAACAGGCTGGCAATGAGCAGAGCAAGCAAAAGCCCCACGATAAGCCCTGCCGTGGTGGATACGACGTCTGCGGAGGAGTATTTGGATATGCGCTGATATAAGGCTCTTACCAGAGGCAAAAGCAGAAGCAGCCCAATTAGACCGAGTAAAACAGCGCCTCCGCCAACGGAAACGTGCTTCCACAGCGCGGTAAGCTGAAAGCGCTCCGCAACCTCAATACCCAGCAGAATGCCGCAGTATCCGCCTGCAATCAGCCCTGCAATCCGCAGAAATATATTTGTTTTTTTGTTGAAGGTTTGCAAAGGTTATCCCTCTCTTTTTCTGCTATTTGACAGGTACTGCGTTCCAGAGCTTCCATTTTTTACTGCGCGGCGAATATTCCAGCGTGTTCAGCTTTTTGTCTAAGTGGCGCTCGTTCAAGCGGTCAAATTCCTTATGCATGATGTCGTAGTGGAAATCGTCGTAGTTGCCGACCTCCCAGATACCGATGAGGTTTTCGCCTGCGGCAGAAAAATCGAATACCACACCCCTTGCGGCGTAGTCGAACAGCACGTTCAGAATTTCGTCGGGGATGGGTGCAATCGTCTTTCTTCTGCCCATAATTTCACGCTGAAGCCTTTGCGCAATCACGTAGCGGTAATCGCGGACGGTGCGCATATACAGGGTGCACATCCAGTCATCGTCGTGCGCTAAGTACATATAGCGGTTGCGGACGGAATCGAAGAAGGGGCTTTTGAGCGCCTTTCCGCGGTAGTCGGCATACAGCATTTCCGAAATCTCAACCTCTGTGACCTCTTCAAGGTCGGCTACGTTTTCGAAGTCTACCCAGCTGAAATTGCCGTAGCCTGCAATATCGTCGGCAGAGAGCTGCTCAAACAGAGGCCTGTCTACATATTCGAAGCCGGTGTTTTTTTCCAGCTTGCCGTTGTAGAAGTACGAAGACATCAGAAGCAGGTTTTCCGGCTTGACGGGTATGCCCTCAATAAAATCGGAAAAGGGAATGCCCGTTGCAAAAACACGGTTTCTTGCCTCATAGATAGAAACGTAGCAAATCATATGGCTTTTCATAAAATATTACCCCCGTAGTATTTTTTATCTTCTCAGCTCGTTTACGCGCTGCATCAGCAACGCCTTTTCGTCGGTGGTGATGTGCTGAATCACGCTTTCCAGATAGGTGCAGACGGATTTTTTCAGCGAAAGCACCTTGCCGCTTTCCTTATTCTTTTCCAACGCCTCACGGGTGAAGCGCTCAAAAACAAGCTTGAAATAGCCGCCGAAGCCCTCGGGCAGAACGGTATTTTTTTGTGCGTGCTTAAACAGAATGTCCGTCTGCTCGTATTTTGCGCCGTGCAACAGCCCGATTACGATATCCATTGCCTCGGGGCAGAGGGGCATCTCGGACGCGCCGAAGCACGCCTTTAAGATGACGTTGTTTTCAAACAGCAGCTTCTGTGCGTTTTTGGCGCTCTTTTTGTAGTAGAGCTGAAAGAGGTCCTGCGTGAGCGCACCGTTGAAGCCGGGCGTTTGCAAAAGGTCGGTGTAGCGGATGAGCAGATATTCCCACATCGCCAGAAACTCGTTCTGGTCGTGCGACAAAAACTCCTCCATGCCCTGATGAATCAGGGGCGGCCGACGGGTGAAGTCGGAGCTTGCAAATTGAAACAAAATATCGTAGCGCCGTAAGCTTTTGGCGTCCATATCATATCCTCCGTGGTTTTCGATGCACCCTCTTATTCTAACATAACGAGGGAAGCTTTGTCAATATATACGGCGTTTTTTGCCGTTTTTCCCCTGCTATTGCAGGAGTATTTGCGTGCATTTCAGCTGTTTTTATAAGGGCAGAACGCTTTTTTTCAAGGCTCCGCTTATAAAAAGGCGCTGACAATGTTCAGAAGCAGCAGGCAGACGGTAATCAGAATGCCCACTACGGAAGAGGAAAGCAGAGTGCGTGCGCCCTCCTTTACCGTTTGCTTTGAGGGTGCAACGCTCTCGGTAGAAAGGTCTGCCGCACGCCTCGCGGTGTATTCGCCGCTGATTTTTTCGCGGTAGGCAATCACAAGATACACGAGCATACCGATGCAAAGCAGAATGCTCACCCCGTTTATCGCCCAATAAATGCCTGCGGCGGTGCCGTTGCTTTCAATCAGTGCGTTCAGACCGAGCAGGGAATCGAGATAGGTGATAAGGATGGCGCCTAAGTTGTTGCAAAGGTGCATGACAATCAGATAGCAGAGATTGTCGAAAACGTAGTAAAACACGGCAAAAATCAAGCCGCAGATCAGCGTGTTGGCAAGCTGAGCGGGGTTACAGTGCATCAGCGAAAACATCACGGCAGAGGCACAGATGCCAAATTTTACGCCATGTGCGCGTGCCGCATTGAAGATGACGCCGCGGTAGATATATTCCTCTATTACGGCAGGAAGAATGCCAAGCCCGATAATGGCGCCAACAAGCGCAACGGGTGTTTCAACGGAGATTTCTGCCGTTTTATAGCCGATTTTTTGCAGCAGCATCTGCCACGGATAAGTGATTACGCTGAGTGAAAACAGAAGCGCAATGCCGAAAACAGCCGAAAGAATCAGCGTTTTTGCCCTTGGTGCCCGATCGAGATCCACATCCGCACGGGTGATACCCTGCCGCCTGCCCTCTTTCAGCATCATACAGCCGATGACCACGTACAGCAGAACCTGAACTGCCCACACGTACCAGTCACTGCCTGCAATTGCCTCGGTAATCTGCTGCATATCCTCGCCGCCGCCCGACGCAAGAAAGCCGAAAACGGGTGCGGCAAAGGAGGAGAGAACGGTTACCAGAAAGAAGCTGAGCAGGTTTATGTTGTAGCACCTTCCCGCAAAGGGAAGGGAAAGCCTTTCGTTTTTCATACCGTTTCTATCAGACGGTCAAAGTCGGCAAGCACCTCTTCGGTGATACGCTCACAGCTTTGCCGTTCGTTGCCCTTGGTATGCACGTAAAGCTTCATTTTGGGCTCGGTGCCGGAGGGGCGCAGAAGTGCCTTGAACGAGGTGGCATTGCACTCTAAAACGTTCATTGGCTCCATGCCCTCCACGTGCATATAGTCCGTCCAGCGGCAAGCCTCGCCCGCAAGTTCCTTGGGGGGATTGGTGCGGAGCGCCTGCATGATTGCCTTCATGCGGTCGGAGCCCTCCTTGCCCTTGAATGCGTAAGACTTTAAGGTGGAGCGATAGTAGCCGTATTGCTGATACAGTCTTTCCAGCACGTCGGGCAGAGTCAAGCCCTGTGCGGCGTAATAATCTGCCATTTCGGCGATAATCATACAGGCGGTAACGGCGTCCTTATCGCGTGCGTGGTCGCCGATCAGATAGCCGTAGCTTTCCTCAAAGCCGATTAAGATATCCTCCACCTTGCCCTTAGCGGCATAATCGTCCATCACGGCGCCGATAAACTTAAAGCCGGTGTAAACGTATTTACAGCTTCCGCCATAGGCCGCGGCGATGGGCTCGCACATGGTGGTGGAAACGATGGTGGTGATGACAAGCGGCTCCTTGGGCAGAGTGCCAAGTGCCTTTTTGCGCTCTAACAGGTAGTTGGTAAGCAGAATGCCCGTTTCGTTACCCGTAAGCAGACGGATTTCTCCCTTATCTCTTGCGGCAACACCCACGCGGTCGCTGTCGGGGTCGGTGGCAAGAATGAGGTCTGCGCCCTGCTCCTCCATATCTCGGATGGCAAGAGAAAGCGCGGGACGCATTTCGGGGTTGGGATAGGGGCAGGTGGCAAAGGTGATGTCGGGGTTTTCCTG
>JAFQWR010000228.1 GCA_017407365.1 Clostridia bacterium | reverse complement strand
GCTGATTATCTCTTGCACCTCGGCAGGTCTGATTCTGTATGACATTCTGCTGAACGTATTAAGCATATACTGAGGCACCGCCGATATGGCGCAAGGGATTTCCCTTGCGCCTTTTTGTATAAAGAAAACCACGCGATAGTCGCGCGGTTGAAAAGAGGTTAACCGGTGAGAAAGAATCCTTCAAATATGCTATAATAGAAAAGACCTGCCGGTCGAAGCTAAAACGCATATTTGGAGGATTTATCTATAAAAAAGGTGACCGTAGACGAATATGTTTCGCACATACGAGCCTGAGGTGAGCTTGCCCCTTTTAAGGCGCAAAGGATATTTTGTTTTGGGTATTTTTACGGGTAGTCCAACAAAAGAACGGAATCTGTTGTTTAGTAGAAGAACGCCTGCCACGCTGTGCGCAAGAGCTTCTATCTGCATTGCAAGCATCTGCGGCAGGTCATTCTGATACCCGTTTGCTTCCTGATTTCCATGATTTTTGACAGAAAGGCGTTTTTCTCAGACGCAAAGGCGCTATACGGGAGAATTCGTACAAAGCTTGGGGCTGAAAGGAGGAGATAAAAGCTTATGACCCTTCACCAATGGATTTTCGGCGGAATCAACAACCCACCCGTTGCAGGGCAATGGGGCGCTCTGCATATCATCACGCTTGTAATCTGTACGGCGCTTATGATTGGCTTTCCCCTGCTTGTAAAGCGGGTAAAAAACGGAGAGAGAGCAAAAAGAATCATCGTGCTTACCCTTGCCATGCTGATTCTGTTTTTTGAGATTGCCATACGCATTGTCTACACCGTAAAGCTCTTCCATTTGCACGCACCCGAAATGGAGGGGCTGAATATGCTGTGGATTATCCTACCCAAGCCCTGGTGTGCCATCTCGTGCTGGCTGCTCGTTGCCTCTGTTTTTGTAAGGCGCAGCTTCTTCTACGATTTTGCAAGCCTTTCGGCGATGATTTGCTCGGTGATTTATTTTTGCTATCCGGGCACGGGCTTCAACAATCAGTACATCCTGTTTGAAAACCTCTATTCCATCGTCACGCACGCGCTTCTGCTCACCACCTCGGTCACGCTGATTACCCTTGGCTTTGCAGGCTTCCGTGCGCGCGATATCTTAAAAACCGTGGCAGGCATTGCGCTGACCGTCGTGTATGCGCTGGGTGAAATCTATCTGCTTGAGCCTGCCTTCCCCGACCCGATGTATTTTATGCCCGGCGGAGATATTCAGCAGAATATCCTCGGGGTATCCTACGGGCTGTATCTCTTCCTGTATATCCTGCTGATCGCGGCTTTTATTCTCACGCCCTACTGCATTACAAGCCGTCACCTGCTGAAAGAGCGTATCGGAAGGATTGCAAAAAAGAAATAACTGTTTTTTTTTCAGGCGCAGAGCGCTCCCACCGCGGGGCGTTCTTTTTTTTCGGGCAAAAAGGCGGCATAAGCAAGAAGGCGTGAAAAAAAGGGAGAAGCGGTTTTTTTTGCAGCAGAGAGGGGAAAAAGACTTCCGTTTGTTTTTTACGGCCGCAATCGCCGTCAGTGTATT
>JAFQWR010000227.1 GCA_017407365.1 Clostridia bacterium | reverse complement strand
GGACTCGAACCAACGACCTGCCGGGTATGAACCGGCCGCTATAACCATCTAAGCTACGCCGCCATAAAGCCTTTATGTAGCAAAGGAGACAGCTTTTGCCTCCTTTGCAAAAGGAATGGTTGCGGGGGAGGGACTTGAACCACATGACCTCCGGGTTATGAGCCCGACGAGCTACCAACTGCTCTACCCCGCGACAATGGGCAATTTCTTGCCTAACAAAGCCATATTAGTATATACTATTCTTTGCATTTTGTCAACCGATTTTACGCAGTTTTTATAAAAATTTTTTCTGCCGAATATTCTTGCGCTTTTTGCCGTTTTGCGGGAAAAATAACTTGCAAAGAGAGGGAAAAGAGAGTATAATGGAAAAAATCCCTCTTTTGGGTGTTTAACGGCGGGAAAGCCGCTTATATTACTATTGACCCAAATTTTTTTTGGGAAACGCTTAGGAGGTTATATATTATGGCTATATGGTGGGAAGCGCTCAGCGTTTTTCAGCAGGTGATGATCTGCCTTGCCGTGCCTTCCGTGCTTCTGTTTGTATTGCAGATTATTCTGGTGCTTTGCGGCATCGGCAACGAAATGGAGATCGATACCCCCGATTCTCCCGACTTCGACCCTGCCGATGTCGACACCCCTACCGTCAGCGAGGTCGGCAGCTTCAGGCTGATTACCCTGCGTGGAATCTTAGGCTTTCTGGCTGTTGGCGGATGGACGGCGTACGGTCTGAATTACGTTCTGCCTGCATGGGCGGCAGGTCTTATCGGTATTGTGGCAGGTGCAATCATGGCGGTTGTGCTTGCGCTCATCTTCTATTTCAGCAAAAAGCTGGAATCGGACGGCACGCTGGATATTTCCGGTGCGGTGGGCAAGGTGGGCACCGTGTACATCCCCATTCCCGCAAAGCGCGCTAAATCCGGCAAGATCAATCTGATGTTGCAGGAGCGCTATGCCGAGCTTGAGGCTGTTACCGACGAGGAGGAAACTCTGCACTCGGGCACGCAGGTAAAGGTTGTCGGCGTGGTAGAGGAGCTTTTAATTGTAAAGCGCTTGTAAGGAGGATGTCCCAAGTGGCGTTTTATTACGGCAGAGCCCGATAAGGCTTTGCAAAACGAAGTATACTATATGCAGGCGTGTGCGTGCGCATAGCCCTGCCCGTATCTGCTATATAATATATAGTAAGCGCAGGCAGTAGGCGTACGGGGCGCCCTGCAAAAAATAAAGGAGAAAAAAATATGTTACAGTTTATCACAAGCATTCTTGCTGCCGAAGCCGATTGGGTTGGCGGATTGATTGGCGTAATTGTAGTAGTGCTGATTGCCACTCTTCTGGTTATTCTGGCACGCTACAAAAAATGCCCCTCCGACAAAATCATGGTCATCTACGGTGCAAGCCTTGGTAAATCTGCTTCGGGCAGTAAGCGCAGCTCGCTGTGTATTCACGGTGGCGCACGCTTCGTTATTCCCTTCTTCCAGAGCTACCAATATATGGACTTAACCCCCATTTCCATCAACGTAGACTTAAAGAATGCGCTTTCCAAGCAAAACATCCGTATCGACGTGCCCTCCAACTTCACCGTTGGTATTTCCACCGAGCCCGGTGTTATGCAGAATGCCGCAGAGCGTCTGCTTGGCTTAAAGCTCAGCGAAATTCAGGACCTTGCCAAGGATATCATCTTCGGTCAGCTGCGTCTTTCGGTTGCTACCATGGAAATCGAGGCAATCAATGCACGCCGTGAGGAATTCCTTGCTTCCGTATCCGAAAACGTAGAAACGGAGCTGAAAAAAATCGGCTTACGCTTAATCAACGTAAACGTAACGGACATCAACGACGTTTCGGGCTACATCAACGCACTCGGTAAAGAGGCTGCCGCAAAGGCAATCAACGATGCAAAGAAATCGGTTGCAGAAAAGAACCGCGACGGTTCGATCGGTGAGGCAGAGGCTCTCAGAGAACAGCGTATTCAGGTGGCAGATGCCAACCAGCTTGCCGTACGCGGCGAAAACGAATCTCTTGCAAAAATTTCGCAGTCTAACGCAGACCGCCGTGAAATCGAGGCAGAGGCTCTGCGCCGTGCTACCACCGCCGAAAAGATTGCTGCCGCAAAGGCGTTAGAGGATGCGTATTCCGCAGAGCGTCAGGCAGAGCTTGCCCGTGCAGAGCGCGAGCGTGCAACGCAAGAGGCAGACGTTCTCGTTAAGGCAGAGATCGAAAAGCGCAGAATCGAAATCGAGGCAGACGCTCAGGCAGAGCAGATGCGTAGAGAGGCGCAGGGTGAAGCGGATGCTATCTTTGCCAAGATGCAGGCGCAGGCACGCGGTATGGAAGAGATTCTTACCAAGCAGGCAGAGGGCTTCAAGAGCATCGTAGAGGCTGCGGGCGGCAACGCAAGCGAGGCAGTTATGCTGATGATCTCCGACAAGCTCGAGGCTCTTGTTAAAACGCAGGTTGAGGCAATCAAGAACATCAAGATCGATAAGATCACCGTTTGGGATAGCGGCTCCGGCAAGGACGGCAGCTCCTCTACGGCAAACTTTATGAGCTCTATGATGAAGTCCATTCCTCCCATGAGCGAGCTGTTCGGCATGGCAGGCTTAGATCTCCCCAAATATCTTGCCACCAAAAAGGCAGAGGCAGAGGCAGGCGCAGAGGACGGCAAAGAGGCTCCCAAGAAATAAAACGAACAAATCAGAAAGGAGATAGAGGCAATGCCTTTATCTCTTTTTTTTGCGGTAAAAGGGTGCGCAATAATCGCTCTCCCTCTCTGCGGTGTGGGGAGGATGGGTGCTTTTTTCCGCAAGCAGGCTTAAAAAGCGTGGGAAGCAAGAGGCTTGACGGTCGGTTGCCCTATGGCGGTTTGCTAACATTATATAATACTGTTAAAACACAGGGCAATAGGTGAAAAGAAGCGGTGCGTGTTGCGGTAAGCAGGCTGAAAATACAGAGGCGCAAGAGTGCGGAGCGCCGGATTGCTTCATCTTTTTTTTCGTAGAGTTATATAATAATGTTAAAACGCAGAACGGTAGAGGGGAGAAGCGGCAAAACGCAGAAAAACATCTGCCTATAAGATTTATTTATAGGGGGTATAAGGTTTTCTTAAGTCTAAATTGCCCGTTTTGAGTTGACAAGCACACGGATATTTAGTATAATAAAAACACTCAATTACAAAAACTGCATTATTTACAGATATTTCTCGCTGTTTTCTTCGCTATATACAATGTAAGATGTAGTTTTTCGTGGAGATAAGGGCGGTAAATAAAAAAAAGACCTCCTTGTGCTCCCTTTCTTCGGAAAAAAAAGAGTGCACAAAGCGGCCTTTGATTGATACAATACTGATACTTCCTGCGGCTATTGCGCCTTACATTGTATAGTACGGTAGCCTTTTGCAAACACTACGGGTGTATCCGTTTTATTTGGTTTACTTCTGACGGTATGTCGGCGGAAAATTTTTTAATTTCATTGTAAGGAGGTAAAACAATGAAAAGAAGAACAACATTATTTGTTGCGGCTCTGATCGTTCTGCTCGTCAGCGTTTTCACGCTGAGTGCTTGTGGAGATAATGAAGGACCCAACAGCGGCGTAGGCAAATACACCTATAATACGTCGATGGCCAGCTTCCCCACGAACTGGAATCCCCACGTATATCAGACCAACACGGATGCAACGGTTATGGATTACACCGCCGTTGGCTTCTACGGCTTTGATTACAACGATGCAAAGGACGGCTACAAGCTCGTTCCCCAGCTTGCCAAGGAATTCCCCATCGACGTAACCGAGCAGTATGTCGGCAAGTACGGCATCAAAGAGGGTGAAACGGGCAAGGCGTACAAGATCGTTCTTGATGAAAGAGCTTGCTTTGATAACGGCGATCCCATCACCGCAAACGATTACGTAGAGTCTTTAAAACGTCTTTTGAACCCCGTTGCTCAGAACTACCGTGCAGACTCGGTATATCAGGGCAACATGGTGCTCTACAACGCTAAGAACTATCTGTATCAAGGTCAGAAGGGTGTTTACTCCGCGAGAGACGTATACGATACCTACAGCGAAGCAAACGATGCAAAACTGATCTTCGGCTTTGGCTCCTATGTAACGGATGCAGGCACCGAAGAGGAAAAGGCTATCGACAACAACTTCCGTAAGGCATTCGGCTTTGTAGACGCAGGCTACGGCTTAGAGGATACCCAGGCGTATATGGCAGCTATGCTCGGCTTTGAGCTTGCAACCATCGAGGCTATGGAGGGTAAGACCCTTGCCGAGATCAAGGCAGACGAAACCTTAAGCGCTGTCTGGGAAGCTATTATCGGCTGGTGGAAGACCATGCCCGACGAGGAGCTCGACTTCTTCTATGCTGAAAAGACCTGGGCAGAGGTAGACTTCAACGACGTTGGTATCGATCAGGACGAGGACGGCAACCTCTATATCTTCTTAGAGAAATCGCTCTCCGGCTTCTATCTGCACTACTCCCTCACCAGCACCTGGCTGGTACACATCCCCACCTACGATGCTTGCGAATCGGTTAAGGATGGCGTTTACACCAACACCTACGGCACCAAGGCTGAGCTCTACGTTGGCTACGGCCCCTACAAGCTCACCAGCTTCATGAAGGACACCGTTATCACCTTTGAGCGTAATGACGATTGGTTCTTAATGACGGACGATACCTATATGACCACCAACATTAACATCCGTTACGTTGAAAAGGACGAAACCCGTCTGCAGCTGTTCAAGAGCGGCGAGCTCGATATTTATGGCTTAACCGCAAACGATATGGACGAGTATCAGTCCAGTAAGTACACCTATATGACCGAGGGTGACTCCACCTGGTTCCTCGCGTTCAACCCCGATATGGAAGGCTTAAAGGCTGCAGAAGATCTTGCAAATGCAGGCAGCACCTCTTCCTCCAAGTTCAACAAAACCATCATCACCATCAAAGAGTTCCGTCAGGCATTCTGCTTCGCATTAGACAGAGCAGCATTCGCACTTGCAGTTGACCCCTTAGGCGGCGTTGCAAAGGCACTGTACGGCAACATCATCGTATCCAACCCCGAAACGGGCGAAGCCTACCGCACCACCGATGAGGCAAAGCAGGCAATCGTTTCCTTCTGGGGCCTTGCAGATGAAATCGGCGAGGGCAAAACGTATGCAACCATCGACGATGCAATCGCATCCATCACCGGTTACGATCCCGCTGCAGCTAAAGAGCTGTTCAATGCCGCTTACGACAAAGCAATTGCACAGGGCTTAATGGACGAGGACGACGTTGTTAAAATCACCATCGGTATCCCCGCTTCCGGCGCAGCTTACTATTCTCAGGGCGCTGAGTTCTTAAAGAACACCTTCATCGAAGCAGCTAAGGGCACCAAGCTCGAGGGCAAGATCACCTTCGAAAACAGCAACGACCTCGGCAACGGCTTCGCTGATGCACTCAGAGCAAACACGGTTGATATGCTGTTCGGCGTAGGCTGGACGGGCAGCGCGCTCGATCCCTACGGCTTAATCGGCGCTTACACCGATGCTGAATATCAGTACGATCTCGCTTGGGATACCTCCAAGGAAATGCTGACCATCGAGCTGGATGGCAAGAAATATTCGGCAAGCGTATGGGATTGGACGGAGGCTCTTGCAGGTGAAGAAATCACCCTGAAAGAGGTTAAGGAAGACGGCGCCGTTGGTGAATCGGTTGTATTCTCCGCAGGCACCAATGCCGATATGAACGTTCGTCTGAAGGTTCTTGCAGCCATCGAGCAGATCGTATTGGAGCAGTACAACATGATCCCCATGCTGCTGGATAACAGCGCGGCATTAAAGGGTATGCAGATCAAGTACTATACCGAAGAGTATATCTTTGGTGTAGGCCGTGGCGGCGTCAAGTACATGACGTACTATATGGACGACGCTGAATGGAAAGAATACGTGAAATCGCAGGGCGGTTCTCTGAATTACGCTGTAAGCGAATAACGTTTTACGAAAAGGGCGGAATAAGCACCGATTGATTCGGTGCTTATTCTGCTGTTATATTACGGGTGACGATATGTTAAAATACGTACTGAAGCGAATTGCGTTGATGCTATTCGTGTTTTTCGTTATTATGACCTTTTGCTTCGTGCTGGTTAAGCTCCTGCCCTCCCTTCCTGCTCAGCAGTTCGGTAAGGACCAGGCGCTCATCGAACAGCGCCGTGAGCAGCTTGGCTACGGTAAGCCTCTGATGGTGCAGTTCTATCTGTTCATCAAGCACGCCCTCCGCGGCAATTGGGGTATGTCCGAAACGCTTTATCCGATGTCGGACGTATGGGATACCTTTGTGGAAAAGCTTCCCTACACCATCACGGTAAATCTGTATTCCATGCTTTTCAGCGTGCCCATCGGTCTGCTGCTTGGCATTTACGCCGCCTTAAAAAAGAATAAATGGCAGGATCACGTCATCTCCACAGGGGTTATGGCGCTTGTTTCTGTGCCCAGCTTTATTTATGCATTTTTAATTCAGTATTTCCTTTGCTATAAATTCGGCTGGTTCAATATTATTGTAGAAGATTATAATGTGCCGGTTTTTTCGTGGAAAATGTTCGTGCAGCTTGCGCCTGCCGTCATTGCGCTTGCGCTTCCCACCATTGCCGGTCTTACGAGATATACACGTGCAGAGCTGACGGAGGTTTTGACCAGTGAGTTTATGCTTCTTGCACGCACCAAGGGCTTAACCCGTGGGCAGGCTACCGTGCGCCACGCGCTCCGCAACGCCATGGTGCCCATCTTCCCCATGATTATCGGTGAATTCATCGGTATCCTTTCCGGCTCGCTCATCATCGAGTCCATTTTCGGCATTTCAGGCGTTGGTAAGCTGTATCTGGGTGCAATCAAGGCAATTCCGCCCGATTACAACTTCTTTATGCTGCTTTCCGCCTTCTATACCTTTATCGGTCTGTTTGCAGGCATTTTGGTCGATATCAGCTACAGCTTTATCGATCCCAGAATCAGAATGGGGGCGAAATAACGATGGAAAAGAAAGAATATCAGATCACAAAGGAATCCTTCCGCTTTACGCAAGAGGGCAAGAGCCTGAAGGATAAAGCACCCGAAACCAAGCCCGTGGGCTATTTTAAGGATGCCTTCCGCCGCTTTGCACGCAACAAGGCGTCTGTGGTGGCTGCCGTTATCATCGGCCTTTTGCTGCTGTATGCCATCATCGTGCCCATTGCCTGCAACACCAACTTCATCGATGCGTATTCCCGCGATACCGCCAAGGGCGAGGCGGCGGATACCGATGCAAAATTCTATCAGTACCTGCTTCCCAAGGTAGCGCTCTTCGAGGGCACGGGCTTCTGGGACGGTACGCAGAAAAAGCAGATCAACAACAACAACTACGTGCGCTATAAGGCAATCGAGCAGGAAACGGGCGCACCCGTCATCACCAAATACTTCCGCGAAATCGTGGAGGAAAAGTTTGACGGCACCACCGTAATGCACGAGGTAAGAGTGGATTCCTACCGCTCCAACGCCTTCATCACCAAAACCGTCACCGGCCCCGAATACGAAAAAATTCAGGCGTGGCAGCAGGAAAACAACATTCAGGTGCTTTTCCCCGTGGTAGACCCCGCCCAGAAGAACAACAACGGCGACATCACCATCTGGTATAAGTGCAAGCTCAGCGGCGCGCCCATCTACGCGGCAGACGGCAAAACGTTGCAGCCTGCGTATAAAACCAATCTTGCAGACGATTACAACAGCCTGCGCATTGCGGGTGACGACGGCAGCTATGCTTACGCAAACCGCACGGGTAAGCCCGGCTCGTTCAGCTACGAGTGCCGCATCAACGCATACAACTACTTCATCTACAAATACGGCATTGAGCCCTGCTTTGCGCTTGGCACCACCGATGCGGGCTACGATCTTTTGACCCGTCTTGCCTCGGGCGCACGCTTCAGCTTTATTCTGGCTATCTGCATTGCAACCATCAACCTGCTGATCGGCGCCATCTACGGTGCCATCGAGGGCTTCTACGGCGGCGTCATCGACCTTGCCATGGAGCGCTTCAGCGATATTTTAAGCGGTATTCCCTTCACGGTCGTCACCGTACTCTTCCAGATGCACTTAAAGGACGACGTGGGCGTGGTAGGCTCGCTGATATTTGCCTTTGTGCTGACCGGCTGGATTGGCACGGCAAGCACCGTGCGTATGCAGTTCTACCGCTACAAAAACAGAGAATACGTGCTTGCGGCACGCACGCTGGGTGCAACAGACGCCCGACTGATGTTCAAGCATATCTTCCCCAATGCGCTGGGCACGCTGATTACGGGCTCGGTGCTGGTAATTCCCGGCGTTATGCTCAGCGAAACCTCGCTCACCTATCTTGGCATCGTCAACCTTGATACGGGCACGATGAGCTCGGTAGGCTCTCTGCTTTCTGCCGGTCAGGCGTGCATCAGCTCGTATCCGCACATCGTTTTATACCCCGCAGTATTTTTCAGCTTACTGATGATTTCGTTCAATCTGTTCGGTAACGGTCTGCGCGATGCGTTCAATCCGTCGCTGCGTGGCTCGGAGGAGGGTTAATATGGCAACCAAATTAGAGGTTAAAAACTTAGTCATCTCCTTCCGTACGCAGGGTGGCACCGTCAAGGCGGTGCGTGACGTGTCGTTCGATCTTGCCGAGGGCGAAACGCTTGCCATCGTAGGCGAATCGGGCTCGGGCAAATCGGTTACCAGCCGTGCCATTATGGGCATTCTGGCAGGCAACGGCATTGTAGAGGGTGGCGAAATTCTGTACGACGGTCAGGATCTTCTCAAAATCACCGAGGAGGATTTCCACAAGCTGCGCGGCGACAAAATCGCCATGATCTTCCAGGACCCGATGTCCAGCTTAAACCCCATCATGAAGGTGGGTAAGCAGCTCACCGAGGCAATGATATTAAAGGGCAAGGCGAGCCAGCGCAACGCAAGAAGATCCTTCAACTCCGTATTAAAAACGCTGAATGACTGCATCGACGCAGTAACCGCCACGGGTGCGGATGCAGATGCGGTAAAGGTGCGCAACAAGCAGAAGATCAAAATCTTCGACGACTTCAATATCAACGGCACCAAGCTGGAAAGCGCATACAATGCCGCATACGAAAGCGCAATCGAGGCAATCGGTAAGGCAGAGGAAATGCTCTTCTTCGTGGAAAAGAAAAAGAAGGGCTTCGACGCTACCCGTCATATGATGGATATCTGTGCCAAGGCAAAGGCGGCACTGCACGAATCGGTGGTTGCGGATGCGGACGGCAGCTATCAGAATCTGCTTGCACGCATCAAGGCGCTTGCGCCCAAGTGCAAAAAGAACGATACCCCTGCCGAGGCAGTATCCGCTACCGCAGAAATTCTTGCCGTGCTGCAAGAGTCCGTCAAAAAGCAAAAGCCCAACTATTTCCGTCTGGGCTACTATCTGATGAAAAACCCCGAGGCGGACGTTTCCGGCTATTCGGTGGACGAGCTGAACGAGCTTGCCTATAACTTTTTGATGCAGGATTTTATGGAGGAATTCCTTTCCGACGTAAAGAAGGGCGTAGCCTATTCGCATCAACGCTCGCAAGAGGCAAAAAGGGCTGTTATCGTGCAGCTGGAGCAAGCCATCTCCTATTTTTCGGGAGAGATTACCGAGGCAGAAAGCAAGGCGCTTTGCGCAAAGCTTTCTCAGGCAGTCAAAGAGGCAATCGACCCCTTAGAGGTGCATAAGGACAGCCTGCAATACACCTTCCCGAATGCGCTTTCCGCCGCTGTGGAAAAGTATTTTGCAGGCGTGAAGCAGAACCCCAAAAATCAGGCAGAATACGACAAGCAAAAGGCAAAAAGAGATGCGCTTGTTGCCAAGGGCAAAACGGTTACGTGGAAGCTTGTGCCTCCCGTGCTGGTGGATCTTGCGCTTGCAAAGGCAGACATCGTTTCCGTTCTCAGCCGCCTGAAAGAAAAATATACGGCAGAGCAGGAGGCAGAGAGCAGCTACGATCTTTCTGCAAAGGCAATCGAAATCATCGATTACCTCAAGGAGCAGGCTTCCGCCTACGTATACCGTGTAACCAAGGCGATTGCAAAGGCGCGCGCGCTCAAGCTGTTGGAGGAGGTAGGTATCCCCGAGCCCCGCATCCGCTACAACCAATATCCCTTTGAGTTTTCGGGCGGTATGCGTCAGCGTATCGTAATTGCAATTGCGCTTGCGGCTAACCCCGATATTCTGATCTGCGACGAGCCCACCACCGCACTCGACGTTACCATTCAGGCACAGATCTTAGAGCTGATCAACCGCTTGAAGAAGGAGCGTAATTTAACGGTTATCTTCATTACGCACGATCTTGGCGTGGTGGCAAATATGGCAGACCGTATTGCCGTTATGTACGCAGGTAAAATTGTGGAATACGGCACGAGTGACGATGTGTTCTACGATCCCCGTCATCCGTACACCTGGGCGTTGCTTTCCTCTATGCCCGACCTCGACACCAAAGAAAAGCTCGAGGCAATTCCCGGTACCCCTCCCAATATGATTTATCCTCCCATTGGCGATGCCTTTGCGGAGCGCAACAAATATGCTATGGAAATCGATTTTGAGCTTCAGCCCCCCATGTTCAAGGTGAGCGATACGCATTACGCCGCAACGTGGCTGCTGCATCCCGATGCACCCAAGGTGGAAATGCCCAGGACGGTTTCCGAACGCATCGCAAGAAGAAGAGCGAAGGAGGAGAAAGATGTCTGATAACAGAGAGGTTCTCGTTCGCGTAGAGCATTTAGAGCAATTTTTCAAAATGGGCAAAAGCCGCTTAAAGGCGGTCAACGACGTCAGCTTCGACATCAAAAAGGGCGAGGTATTCGGCCTTGTAGGTGAATCGGGCTGCGGAAAAACCACCACGGGCAGATCGATCATCCGTCTGTACGATATCACGGGTGGCTCGGTGTATTTTAAGGGTCAGCGCATTGCCGCAGGTACCCGTCGCTATAAGGAAGCAATCAAAAAGGCGCAAGCAGCCCACGCCGCAAGCCTTGCCGCTCTCGACAAGAGCGCGGCAGACTACCCCAAGCAGAAGGCAGCGCTTGAAGCAGAGCTGAAGGCGGTGATCGAAAGAGAAACGGCAAACATCCGCTCTGCAAGATTCGACCACAAAAACTGCAATAAGCTTTATGCCAAGGCGCAGGTGCAGGCGGTGAAGGACCGTATGCTCCCCCTCATCGAGGCGGAGACTGACCCCGAAAAGCGGAAGCAGCTTAACAGGCAGATGAAGGAGGAATGCCGCATTGCCTCCAAAGACCGCATCATGAACAAGATGCAGATGATCTTTCAGGATCCCATTGCCTCGCTGAATCCCCGTATGACGGTGCGCGAGATTATCGCAGAGGGGCTCATCATCCGCGGCATCCGCGACAAAGAGGTAATCGATAACGCGGTTTACCGTGTGCTTGATCTGGTCGGTCTGGTGCCCGAGCACGCAGGTCGCTACCCCCACGAGTTTTCGGGCGGTCAGCGTCAGCGTATCGGTATTGCAAGAGCCATCATCTTAGAGCCCGAAATGATCATTGCAGACGAGCCCATCTCTGCATTGGACGTTTCCATTCAGGCGCAGGTAATCAATCTTCTGAATGAGCTCCGCGAAACGCTTGGGCTCACCATCCTGTTCATTGCGCACGACCTTTCGGTGGTAAAATACTTCTCCGACCGCATTGCCGTTATGTATTTTGGCAAAATCGTAGAGCTGGCTACCTCCGACGAGCTGTTTGCGCATCCCCTGCACCCCTATACCAAATCGTTGCTTTCGGCAATTCCCCTGCCCGATCCGCACAGCGAACGGAAGCGTAAGCGTATCGTTTACAATCCGCTTGCCGATCACGATTATTCGGTAGAGGGCCCCACCCTGCGTGAAATCACCCCCGGGCATTTCATTTCCTGCAACGAAGAGGAATTCCTGCGCTATCAGAAGGAAATCGGTGAAGAGGCATGAAGCGACGCTACGTCTATCTGATTACCCTTCTGGCAGGGCTTTTGCTGACGCTGATTCTTGCGGCGTGCATGGGCGTGTTTGCCAAAACAAAGCCACAGGAGCTGTTTCACGTAATCAGCGACGCCTTTTTTGTCAGCGGCGTTGTGCTTGCGGGGCTTGGCGGTCTGTTTGTGGGCAGCAACGGCGGTGCCTTCGATATGATCGGCTACGGCGTGCGCCTGCTGTTTGACGTGCTGCGAAAGGACCCCACCAAACGGAAATACAAGGATTTTTATGCCTACCGTCTTTCCCGTCAGGATCATAAGAAGGGCTTCTGGCATCTGGTGATTGTAGGGCTGCTTCTGCTTGCAGTTGCCGCTCTGTTTCTGGTGCTGTATTTCAACGCCGTGTAGTGGCGCTATAATCGAACAAAAAAGCACGCATAACCTTGCGTGCTTTTTTTGCGCCCGTTATCCGCTACCGATTCTCTGTTGCCCTTCGTCCTTGCGCATCAATATCCCCTGCGCCAAGCAGCAGAATGCGGTCGTAGCGCTCTCCCTCTGCAAAAAGAAGTCGCAGAGCGGAGGCTACGTCACCTGCGCCTATGCAATGGGTAAGCTGTGCTGTTGCAGATACAAGAGCCTCGTAGATCCCCTCGATGCAGGGCTCTCTTGCGGCGTAAACGGGCAACAGAATCACCTGCTCTGCAATAGATAGCGCACGGCTGAATGCGTGCAGAAAGGCGCTTGTGCGGGTATAGGTATGCGGCTGAAAGATGACCGCATATTTTTTTTGCCTGCCTGCCTCCGCCGTAAGGGTGGCTGCAATTTCGCTCGGATGATGGGCGTAGTCGGAAATCACCTCTGCGCCACGGTAGGTGCCAAGCCTTTCGCGTCTTCTTGCAACGCCTGTAAACGCCTCTAATGCCGATTTTACGGCAGAAGGGTGAATGCCAAGGCTCAGGGCAACCGCAGTGGCGGCGCAGGCATTTTGCACGTTATACAGCCCGAAAAGGGGACTGTTGATGCGGCAGAGATGCTTGCCGAAATAAAAAAGGTCAAAGCTCTGCCCGTCAGCACCCTTTTCTGCCGTTTCACAGGGAGATGTGTCAGAAGCCCTGCTTTCTTTTCCTGCATCTGAAAAGGGGGTGCGGTCTGCCGTGCCTTCGCCGTCGGGCTGAATGGGTATGGCTCGCAAATCGGCACCTTCGCGGAAGCCAAAGGTGATTGCCCTGCCCCGTGCAAGCCCTTCCGCGCCCGTATCGTCTGCCGAAAGAAACACCCTTCCGCCCCTTTTTACCCTGCCCAAAAAATCCCCGAAGGCGGCAAGTGCGTCGGCGGCTGTGGGGTAGCAGTCGGGGTGGTCGTGGTCGGTATTCAGCAAAACGGCGTGCGTGGGTGAAAGCTGTAAAAAGGCACGCTGATATTCACACGCCTCCGCCACAAGCGGTGAGCGACTAAGCGCCCTTTTCGTATTCTTACTTTTTGCGAGGCGAGCAAGGGAGGGGGCTTTTTTTACGGTATATTTGCCGCAGAGCCTGCTGTGCCTGCACGGCGGAAGCATACCAAGGCGCAGGTTGCCGCCCGTTTCTTTTGCGTCACCGCCCAAAAGCACGGTGGGGCTTTTGCCTGCCTGAATCAGAATGGCGGCGAGCATAGCGGTTACCGTTGTTTTTCCGTGACAGCCGCTGACGGCAATGCAGGTGGAATGCAGGCGCGAAATCCTGCCCAGAAGCTGTGCACGGGTAAGGGTTGGCAAGCGGTGCTTGCGTGCGTAAGCGGCGTGCGGCTCATTTGCAGCAATTGCCCCCGAAAGAATCACCGCCTGCGCGCCCTGCATATCTGCGGGGCAGGGATGAAAGCTGACCGCAATTCCCTTTTGTATCAGGCGGTCGGTGTAGATAGAGGGGGAGGAGTCGTAGCCGCTGACCAAGTACCCCATGGCGTGCAGATAAAGCGCAAGTGCGCTCATGCTCACGCCGCCGATTCCCACAAAATACACACGCAAAATGCCCTGCCCGAAAACTCTGTCCATACTGTTATGATATGCAACAGACCTTGCGTAGCGTGCCGCCGCAAAGTGCGTCTCTTGCAGAATGAAGGGGTAAGGAGCAGGATATTTTTGTGGCTTTTCTGAAAAATATGCGTAATGCCCTGTGTAGCGTACCGCAAAAGAAGGTGCTTTACGCAAATCGGGCATTGACGGTCTGCAATAAAATGAAAAAACAGCAGTAAACAGGGGCGGAAATCCGGCTTGTGCGGCACAGCTCCCCTTACGCTATGCAAAAATTCCTTTTTTTGATGCGCCCGTTTTTTCGGTATTGTGGGGTTGAGAAAGGGAATCGGGGCGTTTTTTGCGGAAGCAGTTGTGCATACTGCTTAAAAACAGCGCAAATGGTAGTAACAAAATGTGCGTACTGCACAAAGATAAAAAAGTTTTGAAAAAACTATTGAAAAAAACTGCAAAATCGTGTAAAATAGATGTACGGCAGGTTACGCATGAAGATACGCACTCACGAAATTACTAAGTATCCTTCCGATTAGCATCAAGGGAGATAAAAGCGTGAACATCACGGACATCAGAGTGCGTATTGCGCAGAAGGAAAACTCTAAGCTTAAGGCTTTGGCAAGCATCACAATCGACAGCTGCTTTGTGGTACATGACGTAAAAATCATTGAGGGGTCAGAGGGCCTGTTTGTTGCCATGCCCTCACGTAAAACCGCAGACGGGAAGTATAAGGACATTGCTCACCCCATCAACAACGAAACGCGCGAGCTGATTCATCAGCAGATTTTTAAGGCGTATGAGGAGTGCCTTGCCTCTGCAGGCGAGGGGGGCTTTGCGGAAGAGGAAACAGAGGAATAGCTTTTTAGCTGAACGGTGCGGCGCAGATTTCTTGCGCCGTATTTTTTTTGCGCTCCGTAAGGCTCCGTTTGCCTGCAAGGTCATCCTCCGGATAGCAGAAGCAGAGGAAGGATTGCATTTTTAATGAAAGTTTGAAAAACCGTGCGCATAAACGGAGGGAGGGCTGTAAAAAAAAGAGCCCGAACGCCAAAATAAAATTTCGTTTTGTGCAAAATGCACGAAGAAAAAAGAGCTGTGCAAGGCGCTTGAAATAGCACAAAACCCCGTGTATTCTGCTGTTTTTTGCTTGGTTTGCGGTGAAAATCAAGGACTTTTTCATTGTTTTTTCATTTTCACCCCCAAAAATCGGGCAGGGTGCTTCTTCCGCAAAAATCGCAATCGGAAAAACGAAAAAAAGTTGCACAAATTTCAAAAAGCCTATTTACAAAAGGGGAAAGTTGTGGTATAATAAAGCAGGCTCAAAAAAAGAGCCTTGATAAGGGGATTCCGGCCGCAACAAAAAGGGTTGGCGGCGGTTGGCAGCGATGCCGAATGAAAGAGAATAATCGAGAGAGGTTATGTAACGTTGGAAAAAATTGCAATTATCGATCTGGGGTCGAATAATGCACGCCTCGTGCTGGTGAATATTTTGGAGGGTGGCAGCTTTGTCGTATTCGATGAGCTGAAGGAATCGGTACGCCTTGGTCAGGATATGGAGCGTGACGGCTTTTTGAAGCCTGCCCGTGTGGTGCAGACCATCAAAACGCTGAAAATGTTCCGTAAGCTTTGCGACGCCTACAAGGTGGACAAAATCATTGCAGTAGGCACGGCGGCAGTCCGTCGCGCAAAAAACCAGAAGGGCTTTTTAGAGGAGGTTTATGCAACCTGCGGCTTCAAAATCCGCGTGCTCAGCGCAGAGGAAGAGGCAAGGCTGATTTACCACGGTGTAATCAACTCCATGGATATCCCCAAGGGTCTTATCTTTGAAATCGGCGGCGGAAGCACCAAGCTGGTGTACTACAACCGCAGAAACGTGCTTGCCTACGAAACGCTTCCCTTCGGTGCCATCACGCTTACCGATCTGTTTGGCTCCGACGGGCTTCGTCCCGAGGTGCAGGCACAGCATATTGAGGAATTCTTTACCGAGCAGCTGGAGCGTATTCCCTGGCTGAAGGAGGTAGACCCCGACGTCCGCTTAATCGGCGTGGGCGGCTCCTTCCGCAACGTTGGCAAGATTTCGCGCAAGGTGCGTAAGTACCCCTTAGAGATGTGCCACAACTACGTTATGACGGCAGATGAATTCACCTCTATCTACGACATGATCAAGGTGCTGGATCTCGACAAAAAGAAAAAGATCAAGGGCTTAAGCTCGGGCAGAGCAGATATTCTTCCCTGCGCAATGGCTCTCATCCGCTCCTTTTTAAGCTATATGAGCTACGACCAGCTCACCATCAGCGGCTCCGGCCTCAGAGAGGGTATTATGTATAACTACGCCGTGCCCTCCACCGTAGAAAAGCCCATTTCGGACGTTCTCGGCCACAGCCTGAACACGCTGGTCAGATATTTTGATGCAAACATCCCTCACGTAGAGCACGTGAGCAACCTGGCAACGCAGCTGTTTAAGCAGCTCCGTGTGCTGCATAAATTCCCCCGTCAGTACTTAAAGGTTCTGCGCGTAGCATCCATGCTGCACGATTCCGGTATGCGTATGAAGTTCTACGGCAAGCATAAGCACGCAGGCTACATCATCCTGAATGCAAACCTCAGCGGTATTTCTCACCGCGACATCGTGCTTTCCGCCTTCGTGGCAACCGTAGCGCAGAAGAATGACGACACCAACTACAACGAATGGCTCAAATACCGTGACCTGATTTCCGAAAACGATTTTGACGCGGTCAAAAAGCTCGGTTGCATTCTGCGCATTGCAGAAAGCTTAGACCGTAGCATGGGCTCGCTTGTGGTGGGCCTCAACTGCGACGTTCTGGGTGATTCCGTCATCATGAAAACAGAGGTAGAGGGAGACGCCTCGCTCGAGATCAAGGATGCTCTTTCTGCAGGGCCCGAGTTCCGCAGATCGTTTGGCAAGAATCTTGAGATTCTGTAATCGAAAAAGGCATTTTTGGGAGGCGCTCTTAATCACCGTTTAAGAGCCCTCCTTTTGCTTTCACGGCAGGGCGCCGTCAAGGCGTATACAGAGGTAGATATGTTGAT
>JAFQWR010000226.1 GCA_017407365.1 Clostridia bacterium | reverse complement strand
TGGTGTAGAGGGGTAAAATCATAAAGGGCAGATAGTTGTAGGTCATGCCGATCAGCGTGTTGATTACGCCGTATCTGCTGCCCGTCATGCCCATCAGCGTCAGCAGCTCGCGAAGAGCGGCGGTGCGCAGCACGAAGTTGATCCACATAGGCATGATGAACAGCATCACAAGAATGGAATTCTTGTTGTATTTGCTGTTGGAAAGAAGATACGCCAAGGGGTAACCGATCAGCAGGCAGAGCGCCGTTGTGCCAAGCGCAATCATCGCGCTGACAAGAAGCGTTTTTACGCTGGAGCCGTCGTTGCCGAAGAAATTGATAAAGTTACTGAGAGTGAAGGCGCCGTCGCTGTCGGTAAAGGCGTAATACACGATCAACAGCAGAGGAAGCACCACAAACATAATCAGAAACAGTGCGTACGGAATACACAGCTGCTTTCGTTGAAAGCGGAATTTCATCACAGCGGCTTTACCTCCTCGGCAAGGCGCATTCTGATATGCTCGGGCTTGATGGAAACGGAAACGCGGTCGTTTTCGTTCCACGTATATTCGGTATCCACTACAAAATCCTCTTCCTCCTCGGGGGTACGGATGATAACCTGGTAGTGGTCACCCTTATAGATGATGGAAACAATCTGCCCGGCGGACTGCCCGTCCGTTTCGTTGTCGATGATTTCGATATCCTTCAACCCGACCGAAACCACCACCTTAACGTCGGTGAGGTCATATTTTCTGCCCTCGCCGTCTACAAGATAGCCGTCCTCATCCAGCTTAGAGCCTGCAATCAGCTGCGTGACGTCGCACTCAAATTCGCCCTCGCCGAAGCAAACGGTGTTGCGCTTGGTGATATAGCCGTTGTAGGAGTTGTTCACAAACTCCTTCTTCATAATGTGGATGTCCTCGGGGCGCACGATGATGCCGATGCGCTCGCCCACCTTCTTTTCCTGCGTGTCCTGAATGACGATTTCGTTTTTGCCCGAAAGAATGGTCATTTCGTAATGCACGCCCTTGAAGATAGAGGAGATAACAGTGCCGGAGATTCTGCCCTTTTCGGGGTCTACCATATATACGTCCTCGGGGCGCACCACAACGTCCACCTGCTCGCCGCGGGGGAAGTCATCCACACAGTCCCAGGTGGCACCTGCAAAGCGCACCGCAAGAGAATCCGTCATAACACCGCTGAAAATGTTGCTTTCGCCGATGAAGTCTGCAACGAATGCGTTTTTCGGCTCGTTGTAGATGTCTGTGGGAGAGCCGATCTGCTGAATGGTGCCGTCCTTCATAATCACGATGGTGTCGCTCATGGTAAGAGCCTCCTCCTGATCGTGCGTAACGTAGATAAAGGTAATGCCAAGCTTTTTGTGCATTTCCTTCAGCTCCAGCTGCATTTCCTTGCGCATTTTCAAGTCGAGTGCGCCAAGGGGCTCGTCGAGCAGAAGAATTTCGGGCTCGTTTACAATTGCCCTTGCAATGGCAACACGCTGCTGCTGTCCGCCCGAAAGGGTGGTGACGGAGCGCTTTTCAAACTGCTCTAAGTCCACCAGCTTCAAAACGCGCGCAACCTTTTGCGCAATTTCCTTTTTGGTGTAATGCTCCTCACGGGTAAACTCCGTTCCGTCCGGCTTGCGGTAGGTAACGGGAATTTTTTTCAGCTTCAGGCCAAAGGCGATGTTGTCAAAAACGTTGAGGTGCGGAAAGAGTGCATAGCGCTGGAATACCGTGTTTACGGGGCGCTTATGCGGCGGAATGGAGGTGATGTCCTGCCCATTCAGCAAAATCTGACCGGAGGTGGGTATTTCAAAGCCCGCAATCATACGCAGGGTGGTGGTTTTGCCACAGCCCGAGGGACCTAAGATGGTGACAAACTCGCCCTTGCGCACGTAAAGGCTGATGTCGTCTACGGCAACGGTTTCGTCGTAGACGCGGCTGACGTTAAACAGATCAATAATATGTTCCTTCTTCTCGCTCATATTGGTACTCCGAAAGGGGATTTTTTCTTTGGATTAAAAATTGGGGGGAGAGCTGATCCATACCAGCCTTGCGGTGCTGCTTCCCGTGTTTTTGAGGGAGTGGTTTTTATCCGACTTAAAATAGAAGCTTTCGCCCTTTTTCAGCGCGTATTTGTTTTTGCCCACGGTAAGCGTAATGCGGCCGTCCAGCACAAGCCCGAATTCTTCACCCTCATGAGGAAAATCGTCTGCGGTGGAGGCCCCGGGTGCAAGCTCCACGAGTGTGGGCTCCATCTGGTTTTTCTGTGCGTTGGGCACCAGCCAGGTAAGGCGCATTCCGTCGGTATTTTTTTCGATGAAGTCCTGCGGGGTAAACACAAGCTTGGGCTCGGGCTCCTCGTCGAAGAATTCTCTCAGCGTACTGCCGAGCGCCTGCAGAATATCCTTCAGGGTGGCGATAGAGGGGCTGTTCAGGTCGTTTTCAAGCTGAGAGATATACCCCTTTGTCAGCTCACAGCGGTCAGCAAGCTCCTCCTGCGTTAAGCCGCACAGCATTCGCATACGCTTCAGCTTTATGCCAATGCTCATTTCGTTGCTTTCACTCATAAAATCTCCTTTGTAAAACCTCGGCGCGGCTTTCTTCCGTGCGTCCCCGTAATAAAAGAGGGGAGTCGGTAAACAAAAAGTTTATTGGGTTTAGGCAAAATAAAGCAAAAGTTTATTTTTACTAAACCGTACGCCGTATAGTATAAGATAATTACACGGTAATGTCAAACGAATATATAGGGTTTTTCAAATATATTTTCCGTATGGGAAGCGCGCCTGCCCTTTTGCTTCGGCGTGTGAGAAAGCCACGGGAGAGACTGAAACGGAAGCAGGTCTGCTTTGCCTGCCTTTTTTTCGCAGGCGGCAGAGGGATTATTCTGTGCAAAAGTTGTAAAAAGCCTTGACTAATCCGCATATTTGTGTTATATTAAAGGTGCTAAAAAAATTAAGGTGATGGAATATGTAAAAGGTATTCACGCCTGAATAAGCTTTGCAAAGCCTTCGTCTTGTAAGCGGTCGAAGGCGCAGATGAAAAAGGATTACTTATAGGGGGAAAATTATGAAAAGAACGATCAGGAAGGCAGTCGGGCGTCCCGACAATTCGATGTTTGCCAAAAGGTTCTTCTTCTACATCCTTCTTACGGTGGCAATGCTGCTTGCGCCTTCCGTATTCGGCAAGATTATGGAGCCTATGGCGGCTGAAGGCATCAGGGAGGCGTGGGATAAGGTCTTTGTGCCGTTGGCTCTGTTTATGATGGCAATCGGGCTGTTCCGCTGCTGGCGCCGTCGCTGGCCCCTTGCCTATATGAATCACTATAACAAGCAGGCAAAGGAAAACGGCTATGAGTATTGCCCCCGTTGCGGTGAGCCCCTTGCATTAAAGCGCCGCAGTCGCTTTCACCGTGAAAAGGTGGGAGAGCTTGTGACCACCACGAGATACAGCGACGGCAGTAAAACGGTGGACCGTAAGGACGTTTACGAAAACGTGCGCCGCACGAATTATTATTACGAATGCACCAACAAAAAATGTGCGCTCGAGGTAGATAAGAAGCTTTCTCACAGTCATCTTCCCTGGAGAGTCAGCCAGATAGAATGCCTTGTGCTGAATGACGACCGTCTTTTGAGTCATAAATATCCCTCTGCCAGCCATTTGCTGCTTTCCCGTCTGTTTGTTCCCTTCCTTGCGTTGGTGGTTGTGGCGGTGAGCGGCTTTACCGTTTATAATTATGCGGATTCTCACGAGGGTGATTGGACGTTTGCATCTGCAGACCGTCAGGTATCCCGCTCAGCAGAGGAATACCAAGCCTTCTTGCTGTCGTTGGATACAGCGCATCGCAATTGGCACGTGGCTTACGAAAGCAAGCCCTCCGATATGATGAGCTATCTGAAGGAGAGCTTCCTCAAGCAGGATATTGGCTCTGAATACAGCATGGAATGCTACAACACCGAAAAGGGTACGGTTCTGTTCTACTGCTTTGAGGGGAATGACGCAGGCACGGGGCTTCCCGACGGAGATTATACCCTGATGCAGCTGAACGGCGTCAACGTTCTGCTGGATGACTCCAACGAAATCATCTATAAGCAGGGCTCGGAGTTTTACGAAACCTACGCGCCTAAGCTGATGGCGTTAACGTACGATAAGGTTCTCGGAGAGGTTCTTGCCCGTGTGGACGGCGGAGAGCACGCGATGTCCGATATGGATATGGAATTTATGCGCAAGGATCAATCGACGGTGTATGCGTATATGCTTTCGGGTGATCTCACGAAAATCAGCGGCTCAGAATTCCGTGCCGTAACCCTGCACCCCGAGGAAAATACGATTGAGCAGTGGTTCTTCAGCTATGACGATACCGCATATACCCCCGATGATCCGGAGGATTATGTGGAATCCAATACGGGCAGGGCGTAGCTTAAGCAGAGCGAACAAACAAGCTTCTTTTAAGCAAATTCTTATGACGACAGAAGAGAGAACAAATCGGTTTGCAGCCGAAAAGTTCTCTCTTTTTTTGTCGTCTCAGACGGAAATCTCGCTTTTTTTCGGAGGAAGGACAAAAGTGAGGAGCGGCAAATCTTTTTTTACAAGGGAAAAAATAATAAATGCTGTATTCGCTTGCTTTTTTGTCGGATTTTGTATATAATGTGAACAAACAGTTTATATCATATTCGTAAGCAGAAGGAATACATCCTTAAAGCAACGAAGAGGAGGAACTTATGGCGTATATTATTCTGAAGGCAATCTGTGACCGTTGCGGAAAGGACCTGATTTTACAGGCAAAGCAAGTGGGCTCGGAATGTGAAATTGCGGGCTGCTCGTACGATTTCGGCGGCAGCAGCGGCGGCGACGGCGGAAAGGCACCTACCTTTTCCAAAATCACCGTTTCCGACAAGTTTTCGGGCTGTCCCTCGTGCGGCACAAAGGCGGTATATCAATGCCACTCGTGCGATACACTCGTATGTCACGACGGCAAGGCCACCACAAGCTGCTTAAACTGCGGTGCAACGGGCTATCTGCCTGCGGATAACGCAGGCGTGGTTTACTGCTCGTCGGCAGAGAGGCCGGTAGACGGAAGGAAGATTCTGCTTCTTCTGGACGTCTCCAAAAGCATGGTGGGCGAGCCGATGGAAAACGCCAAAAACGCAATGCTGCAAACCTTTGTTGGCTGTATCAGCAAAACCAATAAGCTGATGGTTGCCACCTTTGGCGAAAGCGTGCAGGTAGAGGTTCCCTTAACCACCGACCGCAAAAAGGCAGAGCAGGGCATTCGCCGTATGGCGGCAAAGAGTATGCCCTCGTATTCCCCCTTCAAGCAGCTGCAGGAAAATCAGATGTTTGCAGAGTTTATGAAGGATGACCTTCCCCGCTTCGTGGTTATTTTAACCGACGGCTTATGGTGCGGCGTAAAAAGCAGTAACCGTGCCAATCAGCTGAAGGCGCAGGGTGTGAAGGTGATGACGCTTGCCTTTGGTACTGATGCCGATAAGGTATTCTTGCAGGATATTTCCTCGCAGGAGCCCATCACCGCAATCAGCAGCAGTCAGGGCATGAAGGGTGCGTTTGCAACCGCATTGAAGGCTATTACACAGTAAGCACTTTTGCGGAGGGCAGGCAGCACACATTACAGCAGTTAATAAAAAAACGGAGGATAGTAACTTATGGCATACGTAGCATTAAAGGGTGTTTGCAGCAAGAAGAAAAAGGGCATTCAGGTGCAGTTTAAGGAAGAGCCCGGTGTTTATACCGCAGTAGGCAACTGTCTGGATGTCGGTGGCGGCGGCGCAGAGGGCTCCCGTGATATCAAGGGCAGCATGCTGATGGGAGACAGATACCCCGGTTGCCCCATTTGCGGCATGAAGCATCTGTATATGTGTAAGCATTGCGGAAAGCTCATTTGCTACGACGGCAAGGCAGGCACGGAAAAATGCCCCTCCTGCGGAAAAACGGAGCCCGTTCCCCAAGCGCAGGGCAACAAAATCATGATGTCCGGTGCGGTGGCATCTGCCAATCCCGCAAAGGTACTGCTGTTTATCGATTCCTCCGGCAGCATGGGCTGTGGCGTAGGCTCTGCGTTTGAAAACGCAAAGAATGCGGCAATCAACGAGTTTATCCGTAAGCTCCCCGCAGGCTCTCAGCTGGCAGTCGGCTCGTTTGGCGACAGAGTTACCCTCTGGCAGCCGCTTACCGCAGACCGTAACGTGTTAGAGCGCGCGGTAAGGTCGATTCCCGACGAGGGCGGCACCACCGGCCCCTTAACCTACGTTCTGAACGAGCAGCAATATGCCTCCTGTATCACGGGCAAAAACTGCTACGTCGTTGTGCTGACCGACGGCTGCTGGTCGTATTCCGATCAGAACATTGAGGCGGCAAAGGCGTTGAAGAAAAAGGGCGTCACCATCATCGCCATGGGCTTCGGCGGCGTCAACCAGACCTTCCTGGATGCCATTTCCACCCCCGGCGGAACCATCAAGGCGGGCGCTTCTGCAAACGAAATGAACGCCGCATTTGCTTCTGCCGCTAAGATGATCACGCAATAATCTGCTTTTGGTGGCAATACATATACAATTTTGCACGGAATTGCTGTTTAACAGAGAAAAAACACTTGATTTTTTGTGAGATTTTGTTTATAATGTTAGCAAGCGGTTTATATTCCATTCGTTGGCAAAAGAATCTACTGTAAAAAAGGGAGAAAATGAACGCGAACGATTTTTGGGAGAATGCGCCATAGCGCATCCTGCTTTGTAACCGTGGCACAAACCAATTAAAAAAAATAATATTTAAGGAGAATCACTTTATTATGGCTAATTTTCAGGGTGTAAGCACCGAAATTGATATCACGTACGTTATCGACGGCACCGGCAGTATGACCCCCATCATCGATGAGGTTAAAAAGACGGCTCTCGGCTTCCACGAGGTATTGAAGGACAAGCTGAGCAGCATCGGCTACGATATGGGCAAGTGCCGTATCCGTGTTATCGAATACTGCGACTTTGCTTCCGAGGGCGAAGAGGCAATCAAGGCTTCCGATTTCTTCAACCTGCCTGAGCAGTCGGCAGAGTTTGAGGCTTGCGTAAACGGCATCGTGCCCGGCACGCGCGGCGGCGACAAGCCCGAGAACGGCTTCGAAGCATTATACACCGCTATCACCGGTGACTGGGAATATACCAGCGGCTTCGAAAAACACCGTCATATCATCGTAGTATTCACCGATGCAGCACCCCTGCCCCTGCACGCACGTAAGGGCTGCGTAGGCTACCCCGACAATATGCCCGCAAGCATCGACGAGCTCCAGGCAGCTTGGGATTGCGAAGATCAGAGCATCGCTCTTGATAAGCGCAGCAGACGTCTTGTTGTATTCGGACCCGAAGAAATCTGCAACGACGTATCCTGGCAGGATCTCGGCGCATTCGACAACTTCACCTGTCAGATTTACGAAGAGGGCAAGGGCCTTGAGGGCTTAAACCTCGACGTTATCGTAGAAGAGATCGCTAAGACGGTAGTAGACTAATCGAATCAGTAGGAGCGATAACTCGCCCATTTGTTTACGCTCCGTGATTTTCACGGAGCGTAAATTTGTTTATAAACTTTTATTGAGGGAGAATATAATGGCTAAAACGAAAGAAAATACACAGCGCCAGCCGATGCTGCTCCGCATCTACTGCGAGGCACGTCGTGGCATCGATCATCCGTACGGTGAGGATACCGTGCCCGTTGCAATTCAGCTGCCCGGCGGCAACACCCTTCTGATTGCCGCAGACGGTGTTGGCAGCGGTAAAAGCAAAATCGATCACAGCAAGGCCCTTAAAGGCTTAGAGGCAGGCGAGGTCTGCATGGGTGAAAAGGATGAGATTCAGGCGCTTGCGTTTGCAAAATCGCTGTTTGCCGATATCATGTTCGACGACTGCGACCCTGCAATCAAGCAGTACGCCTCCGAATGCTTTGTATCCTGCCCCAATGAAAGTTACTACCTGATAGACGCCAAGGATAAATCGGGTGTTAAGGAGCGTGAGCGTCTGCCTCGCAACGAGCGCAGCACGGGCTTCTACGCCTCGCGCGTAGTGGTGCTTGGCATTCTGAACAGATTCTTCAAGGAATTTGATTCCCTGCGCTTAGAGGACGGCAGTCGCGGTCAGGCGGCAAAGGACCTCTGCGAAGGTATTGAGGGCTTCTTAAAGAACGAGCTTCCCGATATGCTGAAAAAGCGCGGCTTTACCACCGAGGGCTTAGACGCCGAAACGGCGCGTAAATACTTCCTTCCCACCACCCTTTCCATCTTCGTTTGTAAGGAAACGGAGCACCGCAAGGTAAAGGGCGTTGGCATCTGGGCAGGCGATTCCCGTTTATACACGGTGGATGCAAGGCTTGGCATCCGCGCTGTAAGCATCGATGACGAAAGCGAGGCAACGGGCAACTTAAACAACTTCATCTCGATGTCCGATAAAAACGACTTCCATCTTTCCTACCGTGATATCACCGTCACCGCACCCTGTGCCCTGTTCGGCGTATCCGACGGCGGCTTCGACTATAAAATGGCAGGCATCGATCCCTTCGTGGAGCACGAGCGCCTGTATCTGCCCTTCATCAATGCCGCTTCGCCCGAGGCGCTTCGCCGTATGCTCGGCTTTGGCACCTACTACGGCGTAGCAAAGGATTTTCTGGGCGTAGCAAAAAATGCAGATGGCTCCGAAAGCTCTCCCTTAGATGAGCATCCCGCTCCCGGCAGAACGCCCACCGACGATTCGGCAACCTTTGCCATCGCACTGTTTGAAGAGGAGTTTGGCGAGCTGAGAGAGTCGCTTGTTAAGGCAGAGGAAAGCAAGGATAAAAAGCCTTACTTCTCCCGTTTATACGATCTGATCAGCAAGGATATTCTGCCCACGCGCATCATCGGCGGCAATCCCGCAGGTGACCTTGTGGGCGGCATCCGCTCTGCGAAGCTTCTGGATGCCTGCAAGCCCATTGCCGCAGAGTATACCGAAGCCTTTGCAAGGGCAATCTTAAACGAAACGCAAGAGTCTTTGGGGCAGGATGCATTTGTGTTCCGGGATGTCTTTGGCTTTGAGGCAGGCAAGGTGCTTGCCGAGCTTGTAAAAAATGTTTCTGCCACCTGCAAGGGCTGGAATATTGATGTAACCGGTGAGGAGCCCGAGGATATTCTCCGTCGCTGGAAGGACATCTTGCTTGCTACCGTTTCGTACGAGGCATCCAAGATGGTGTTCTCTCCTCTCCGTAAAAATATTCCTGCACTGTTCGAAAAATACGGATTTGTCAAGGAAGAGTTCTGCTCTGAGAGCGCTCTGGAAAGCTACCGTGCGGAAGGCGTTGCAGTGGATAAAATCTCCACGCAGGAATTTGATGAAGCTTTCCTCAAAACAGCACAGTCGCTTTACGGAAAATGCTGCCTGGATGTTTTAGCCGACTCTCTCGTTGCATATCTTGGTATGGAGCCCCTTGTAGAAAGAGCACCCTATATGCCCATCTATTTAAGAGACAGAAACAGCTTCGCAGTTTATGCGCTGAGCGAGCAGGGCAAAAAGGCAACCGCCGCGGTGGAAACCTGTGCAATGAAGGTGGCAGAATACCGTAAGAAAAAGCAGAAGCTTAGCTACTACGAGCTGATGCACCTGGCAATCACTGTTTTCGAGGAGCATCAGTCGAATGCAAACGAATACGGTAAATCGGGTGCCCGTCTGTTAAAGCTGCTTGGTGATATGCTCACCGCCTGCGAGGAAAAAAAGGAAGAGGATGCAGCGCGCAAATATACCGAGCTGCAGGCCGCTGTGGATCAGATGATGAAATTGGAAATCCACAATACCGAAAGCGACTGCGAATAACACAAACAGATAAATAAAGGAAAAGGAAAAATAAGGATATGGCAAGCGTAAGCACAAAGGATTTTGTTGAAATAACCGCGTGGAAGCCCTCAAACAACAACTGCGCCATGCGTATTGGTGAATACAGAGGCAAAACGTTTTATTTGAAGATTCACGGCAACGTAAAATACCCCACGCAGGAAACGAAGGAAAGAAATCCTGCCGTCTACAAAAAGAAGCTCGTGCCCTGTAAGGCATATTTCGATTATAAAAAAGCCCTGTACGATGCAATCACCGCAGGTGGCAAGGAGGAGCTTGCCGCTCCCGCAATGTTCTGGGAGGAGGAAATCTCCGCAGACCACGGTGTTGCAAGCATCCGTAACGTTGTTTGCCCCGTAGAGGCTGTACCTGCCATCAAGGCTACCCACACGCTGGATATTGAGGACGGCTCCAGAATTTCTGCCTACGGTCTGCCCTATGCAGAGCGCAAGCAAATCGCCGTAGCACTTCTGGAAACTCTTGCTATGCTGCACAGTGTTGCAAAGCCCAAGGGTCATAAGGGCGTGGGCGTGGTGCACGCCGATATCAAGCCCGCCAACCTTGCGATAATCAAGGTGGGTACGGGGTATCGTTGCTGCCTCATCGACTTCGATAAGGCCTTCTTCGATGGCGAATACCCCACCGTAGAGGACGATCTGCGCTACAAAACGGCAGGCTTCACTCCGCTGTACGTTGCGCCCGAGCGTCTTGTTATCAACAACGACGAGGACATCCCTGCCGAAACGGCAACGCTTACCGTAAAGTGGGACGTATTCTCTCTCGGTCTTGTTATTTATTCCCTGTTAAAGGGTAAGGCAGATGCTATGCTTCCCTTAAAGCTGGACGGCAAGCCTGCGGAATACAACATCACCTTCGGCCCTGCAAAATACTATGCGGCAGGCGCGGTATACGTGCCCGACACCGCGTTAGAGGCAGACGCCTATGCGCTCATCGGCTGGATGACCGAAAAGGATTACACCAAGCGTGCCACCGCATTAGAGGCGTTGGAGCTTCTGAACGCCGGGGACGAAAACAAGGCTCCCGAGCGTTACCGTAAGCCCAATCCCAATGCGCCCTGGCCCACCGACGGCATCGAGTTCCTGATGGACCGCATCAAGGCAGACGGCGTGCAGATTATCCGCGGCGGCAAGCCCGGTCAGTATAAAAAGATCAAAAAGGGTATCTTCTCCCGTAGCGCAAAAGACCTCATCAACGAGGGCTACGCAAAGAAGATCGGCGATCCCGATCCTGCGGTTAAGGCACCTGCTGCCAAAGCTCCCGAGGTTAAGGCGCCCATTGCCAAGGCACCTGCTGCCAAGGCTCCCGAGGCAAAGGTATACATCCCC
Source organism: Clostridia bacterium (assembly GCA_017407365.1). GTDB lineage: Bacteria > Bacillota > Clostridia > Christensenellales > HGM11417 > RGIG2219. The sequence continues at coordinate 691 of JAFQWR010000226.1, read as the reverse complement.
TGGGATGCAGACCGCATTGTGTTCTACGGCCTGCGTAAGGTATGGCGTGGCAGTAAGCCCGGCGAGTACGTCACCGCAGAGGGCAACGTCACGGTAGATAAGCTGCTTGCGCAGAATAAAGCCTGCACGGTAGAGGATCTCTACACCCCCTGGCCCTCCGACGGCATCACCTTCGTGGCAAAGGACGGCGAGAGCATTGCCCGCAACGTAATGAAGCAAAAGGATTATGTCGTTATTGTCGGATCCTCCAAGCTGAACCATTCTGCAGGCGATCTGATCAGAGCAAAGAGAGCAACTAAAAATTAAGAGGGATTATAATGGATTTCCAACGGGCGAATTACGAATACCGTCTTTCGAGGTACGTGGCGTGGGTACGTGCGGAAAAGGCAGGCAAAACAGAGGAGTGTAAAAGCTGTCAGGCGTTTTTTGGCTGTGACCGTCAGAAGGCGTACGGAGAGCTTTATCTCGCTTGGCAAAATGCCGCCTACGACGAATCTCTGCGTCCGCCCCGTTGGGAGGATATAGATCTGAAGGAAAAAAAGGAAGGCTCCTTCCTCGGTGGCTTGGGTGATTTATCCTACTATATGAGCCGTAAGGAAGAGCCAAAGGAAGAGGAAGCTCCGCCCGAGCCCGCCCCCGAGGAAGCGCCCGAGGATAGCGGAATGACGGAGGAGGAAGAGGCAGAGCTTGC
>JAFQWR010000225.1 GCA_017407365.1 Clostridia bacterium | reverse complement strand
CGATAGCACAACCACCCTCAGCTTCTTGCTTACCATAATTAAGGTCACCTGCTATGAATGTATCCTGAGCAAAACCACCCTTTGCGTACTCAATAACGGTATTTTCAATAGTTACAACAGATTTATCTCCGCCACCAATACCAAAAGCCTTGTTTCCGTAGCCCTTAGCTGTGAGTGAAGCCATATCTTTAATGGTTAGTGAACCTATGTTCTGGACGGCATTTCCTATGCCACTACCCCTCTTATTTAGATATGTTTCATCATCTGTGTTACCGTAGCCATCAATGGCAAGATATTCAAGTCCGTTATTACCAACTGCAACGAGGTTTTCTCCTGTAAGTAAAAGCTTTGTTCCGTAAGGTACTTCAATTCCATCACCGTCTTTTGCTCCGGTAAGTGATACATTACCTACGATTTTTACTGTAATATCTGCACCATCAAGAAGGTGAGTTCGTAACCATCCTCACGAAAAACAAAACTAGGGAGAGTAAAAAATGAATTGTATTGCAAACAAGAAAAAGGCAAAGATTTTGTACGTCACGCAAGCGGGGCTGATCGCCGCGCTTTATACCGTACTAACGGTGTTCGTTGGTGCGTTCGGACTTGCAAGCGGTGCCGTCCAGCTTCGTCTATCGGAGGCACTTTGCGTGCTTCCGTTTTTTTTACCTGCGGCGATTCCGGGGCTTACGGTAGGTTGTCTGTTGTCCAACCTTTTGTTGGGGAGTATTTGGCAGGACGTAATCTTTGGTACGCTTGCAACGCTGATCGGCGCGGTAGGCGCACGCGTGTTGCGCCGCATACCGTGGCTCGTGCCGCTCCCCACCGTGCTGTCCAATACGGTCATCGTGCCGTTGGTTCTGGCATACGCCTACCGATTGGAAGAGGGCTTGCCGTACCTGATGCTGACCGTAGGGTTGGGCGAGGTACTGTCGGCGTACGTTTGCGGAATGGTACTTTTGTACGCAGTCAAGCCGTACGGACACAAAATTTTTCGGACGAGATAAAAAAAGAATAGCCAATTGTAAAAATCAAAAAGGAATTGATATCAAAGAAACAACCCTTCCGTCATTTTCTTGCGAAAATGCCACCTCCCCTTACACAGGGGAGGCCTCATAGCAACATTCGCCTCAAAAAGTAGCTGCTTTGAACGCAAAATGTTCTATATAACAGACAATATATTTTTTGAGAGCAAAACAAATTTTAGCCTCCCCTGTGTAAGGGGAGGTGGCTCGCGTAGCGAGACGGAAGGGTTGTTTTTAAACGATAAGTTCAATATTTTCGATTTTCATCGTCAATAAAAATGAAAGGGGGCTTGCGTGATGCAGATCTGCATGCCAAAGACGGTACAGACCGCGATCGAACGCTTGGAGCAGGCGGGCTTTGAGGCGTATGCGGTCGGTGGGTGCGTGCGAGATACGATGCTTGGACGCGAGCCGAATGACTGGGATATTACCACCTCGGCACGCCCAAACGATACCGCCGCGGTCTTTTCGGATTGCCGCACGGTGGAAACGGGAGTGCGGCACGGAACGCTGACCGTGATCCTCGACGGTATGCCGTTGGAGATCACCACCT
>JAFQWR010000224.1 GCA_017407365.1 Clostridia bacterium | reverse complement strand
CTGGTGGAGCGCAGAGTAAAAAAGCCAAACCCCCTGATTATGTCTGTGGGAATGTGGGTTTTGGGCCTGCTCAACAAAAAATATAAGGTGGAATTCACCTACGACTACGACCCTAAGCAGATTGAGGGCAAGCCAACGGTGCTGCTTTCCTCGCACGCCGCCCGACTGGAGTTTTTATATACCGTCTACGGCTTTAAGCGCAGGGATATCAATCTGGTGTGCGGCTATCAGAACATTATGAAAAAGGGCATTTACCGCCTGCTGATGCGTCTTGGTATAATATCCAAGTATCTGTATCAGCCCGATATGATGTGCGTAAAAAATATGGTCCGCGTGTTGAAGGGCGGCGGTGCAATCGGTCTTTTCCCCGAGGGAATTCAATCCACAAGCGGAAGCACGCACCCCATCAACCCCGCAACCGCACGGTTCATCAAAAAAAGCAAGGCAAATATCGTGGTCTGCACCACAAGGGGTGCGTATCTTGCCACCAACCGATATTCCTCCGACCGCAAAAAGGGCTACATAGGTGTGGAATACAGCCTGCTTTTCACCCCCGAAATGTTGGACGGGCTCAGCGAGGAGGAGATTTACAGGCAGCTGCTGCAAAAAATCAGCTACAACGATTTTGCCTATAACCGCACCGCGCGGAATGCATACGTTGGCAAATTGCCAAATGCGCACGGGCTCGAAAAAATACTGTATATATGCCCCGACTGCAAAAAAGAGCATACCCTGCGTGTGGAAAACGATACGGTGGCTTGCACGCATTGCGGCTTCCGTGTGCGCGTGGACGAATGCTATTGCCTCACCGATTACAGCGGCAACGCAAGGCCTCTTGATATTGACGTATGGTATAAATGGCAGAGGAGCTGTGTGGCAAAAACGGTGCAGGATGAGGGCTTTGAGATGTCCCTGAGCGGAAGCCTTTGCACCCTGCGCACGGATAAGCTCTTAAAGCCGCCCAAAAACAGAAAAACGGAGGCGGTGGGCAAAGCCGTGCTTTCAAGGCAGGGGCTTATGTTTGTCGGAGCGAAGGACGGAAAGGAGGTACAGCTTTTCTTTGAGGCTGAATCGGTCTATTCCCTCACCTTTTCCTCTAAGGGCTTTTTGGAGTTTTACTACAAGGACGAATATTATATGCTGATTCCCGACGAAGAGGAAAAGCAGTGCCTCATCAAATGGACGCTCGCCTCAGAGGAAATCCACAATCTCACCGATGAAAAATGGAGATCTGCCTGTGCCGACGTGTACGGGCTTGACGAAGGAGATATTTATGGGTAAAGCAACAGAAATGGACGTAAAGGTCAAATTCGGGCTGAAAAGCTTTATCACGGTGGTTGCAATTCTGCTGGTGGTGCTCATCGCCGTCGGCGTGCTGACCTACGTGATTCCTGCGGGGCGGTATACCGTTTATACCACCGACGAGACAAAAAAGGATCTGCCGTTTTATCAGTACACCACCGACGAATCGTTGAACAAGCAGATTGTTCCCGATTCCTACCGTGAGCTTTTAAGCGGCGAAAACACCTCTCGCCTGCCCTTTTACCGCTGGCTGACCTCGCCCATTGAGTCGCTGTTTTTTGGTAGCAGCAGCTCTAATATGCTGATGATCATTGCACTTTTGCTGGTGCTTGGCGGTACGTTCAAGGTGCTTGAGGAAAGCGGAGGCCTCGTTTCGCTCGTGCGTGTGATAATGGTAAAGTTGCAGGCAAAGCGCTTTGCGGCAATATGGGTAATCACCGGCGTGATTATGCTTTTGTCTGCCGTGTTCGGCCTGCAAGAGCAGCTGCTGATTTTATACCCCGTTTTTGCCATGCTCTGCACGGCGCTCAACTGGTCGCGCTTTACGGCAATTTCCTTTGTGCTGATTGCCTCGGGCGTAGGCTTTACCACGGCAATCACCAACCCCCTCACCGTGGGCACGGCTTCCATCGCCGCAGGCGTTGCCATCACCGACGGTATGTGGTTCCGATGCATCATCTTTGCGGTGATGTACGTGATTACCTCGCTGTTTTTAACCTTTCTTGCAAAGCGTGACGAGCGTCAGACGAAGGAAAAATTCGACGTCGAGGGCTTTGTGATGGTTTCGGAGGCAGAGCATAAGGAGGACATCCGCAAGGCAGGTATGATTATTGCGCTGTTTTCCATTGCGCTTTTGTCGGTTATCGTCACCACCTCCATCGAGGCAGTCAGATCGCTTGCCATGGTGTTTATGGCGGTTGCATTTATCGTGGGCACCGTAATCATAGGCAGAATTCTGCTCGGCTCCTACCGCAGTCTTGGCAAAAGCTTCGTAAAGGGCGTGAAGGACGTTCTGCCCTCCATCGTCATCATTATGATTGCCTTCGGTATCACCTATATTGCACAGCAGGGCAATATTCTGCATACCATCTTCCGCTATTTCTACAACTCCGTCACGAATATTTCGCCCTATCTTGCGGTGTTCCTGCTGTATATCTTCGTGCTGATTATTGAGTTCTTCATTCCGAGTGCCTCTGCAAAGGCGGTGCTGATTATCCCCATGCTCACGCTTGCGCCTATCGACGGCATCAGCAAAACGGTGATTATTCTCACCTATCTCTTTGCAGATGGCTACACCAACGTGCTGTATCCCACCTGCGGAACGCTGCTTGTGGGGCTTGGGCTTGCCGACGTCAGCCTTGCGGAATGGTTCAAAAAGACGATTCTGTTCCAGCTGATTCTGTTTGCGGTGTCGCTTGCATTTCTGATGCTTGCGGTTGCCATCGGGCTGTAATAAAACGGGGGGCAGGCAGAGCGCTATTGCTTATATTGAAATAAAAAAAGAGAGAGCAAATCGGTTCATCGCCGAAATGCTCTCTTTTTATTTGTAATAAGGGGAAGGCGCATAGCAAGATAAAGCTTCCGCCTTGTGCGGGTGCGCACTCTGCAATGCCCCTCGGGTTATTTGTCGGGAGCGTTGCTTAAAAAATGCGCTTTTTTCGTTAGAGGGCTTTTAGCCAAGCCTTGCACGGAGCTCCTCGTCCGAGATAATGCCCTTTGCGGCAAGATTCTTTAAGGAGGAGGCAATCGATTGCATTCCGTCACGTGTGCCCGTGTCGATGGAGGAGGCAATCATATACGTTTTGCCCGAGCGGATCAACGAGGAAATTGCAGGGGTGTTGATCATAATTTCAAAAGCAGGCACCCTGCCCTTGCCGTCCTTACGGGGAATCAGCTGCTGAGATACCACGCACAGAAGGCTCATTGAAAGCTGAGAGCGGATTTGCTGCTGCTGTGCGGCAGGGAAGGAGTCGATGATACGGTCCACCGTATTCACACTGCCCGAGGTGTGCAGAGTAGAGATTACAAGGTGACCCGTTTCGGCGGCGGTTACTGCGGTTGCCATCGTTTCGGGGTCGCGCATTTCACCGATGAGCAAAACGTCGGGGTCCTCACGCAGGGCGCCGCGCAGGGCGCTTGCAAAGCTCAGCGTATCGGTGCCCACCTCACGCTGGGTGATGATGGAGCGGTCGTTGTCGTGGAAATACTCGATGGGATCCTCAATCGAAATGATGTGGCAGGGGCGCGTCTGGTTGATCTGATTGACAATTGCCGCAAGCGTGGTGGATTTGCCCGAGCCGGTGGGCCCGGTTACAAGAATCAGTCCGCGCTTTTTCTGGCAATACGCCTTCAATATGGGCGGAATGCCGAGGGTCTCAAAGTTTTTTACGCTGTTGTTGATGGAGCGCAAGGAAACAGCAGGCTTTCCGCGCTGAAAAAAAGCGTTCATACGGAAGCGCAGACCCTCGTATGAAATTGCTAGGTCAAGCTCCTTTTCCGAAAGAAAGCGCTCCATTTGCTCGGGCGTGACCACCTCACGGATCATATCAAAAATCCCCTCGGCAGTCAGCTTCTGCTCGTTTTCGAAGCGATAGTTACCGTAAATGCGGTAGGCAGGAGGAACGCCAACGGTAAGCAGTGCGTCGGAGGCGTCATCGTGAACGGTTTTCAATAAAATTTCCGCCATCGTCATAAGGCATATCCCCATCATAAATGTTATTACAAATATTATAACATAATTCACGCTGTATCACAACGATTTGATTGACATTTCCCGTAAAAAGGAGTAGGATATAGCCGAAAATGCTGTGTGACAGGAGAACGGCTATGAAAGAAGAGCAAATGAAAGCAGAAGAAGAGAGGCAGGAGACCGCTTCCGCACAGGAAGAGGAGCAAAAGCCCTCGAAGCGTGCACGCTTTTTCCACACGGTTAAGCTTCTTGCAAAGCGCTGGTTTATCACCGCATTCGGCGGTATGGCGCAGGGGCTTTTTGCCACCCTCATCATGGGGCTTATCGTAAAGCAGGTGGGGCTTCTGATCGGTGAGCAAACCGCAGTAGGCTCTGCACTTGTGCTTGCGGGCAAGGTGGCAAGCGTGCTCACGGGCGTAGGCATCGGCGCAGGGGTTGCGCTCAGCTTAAAGGCAAAGCCCCTCGTTGTTTTTTCTGCCGCTGTGGCAGGGCTGATGGGTGCATTTGCCTCTGCAATCTGCGGCGGCACTCTCATTACGGGTGCGGATTTCATTGTAAAAAACGCCTCCCCGGGTGACCCCATCGGGGCGTATCTTGCCGCTGTCATCGGCACGGAAATCGGTATACTGTTCACGGGTAAAACCAAGCTGGATATCATCGTGCTTCCCTTTGCGGTAATTTCCGTGGCAACCGCCGTTACCTTCTTTCTGTGTCCGCCCGTCATTGCGCTGATGAATGCACTCGGCAAAATGATTGATGCCGCCACCCATGCCGCACCCTTTTTTATGGGTATCATTATATCGGTTACGGTGGGTATTCTGCTCACGCTTCCCACAAGCTCTGCGGCAATCTGTATTTCCATCGGGCTCGGTGGGCTTCCCGGCGGCGCGGCGGTGGTTGGCTGCTGCTGTCAGATGGTTGGCTTTGCCGTCACCTCGTATAAGGAAAACGGATTCAGCGGACTTATCGCACAGGGGCTTGGCACCAGTATGCTGCAAATTCCCAACGTATTCCGCAAGCCAATCATCATGCTTCCCGAAATCGTGGCGTCTGCCGTTTTAGGTCCTGTATCCACCTGTCTGTTTCAGCTTGAATGCGTTGCCGCAGGCAGCGGTATGGGCACGGCAGGTCTGGTGGGGGTATTCTCCGTCATCGAGGCGTCCAAGGATATTATGAGCCCCCTTATGCTGGGCGTTGCCATTGCGCTTTTGCTGTTCGTTCTTCCTGCGGCAATTTCCCTTGCGGTCAGCTTTTTTATGCGCAGAATGGGCTGGCTGAAGGATGGCGATATGAAGCTACAGGATTTATAAGGCGGAAGCACCGCTACTGAATACAAGGTCATAAAGAAAAGCAAAGGGCGTACACCACCTCTTTTGGGGGCGGGTACGTCCTTTTTTTTGCGCTTCAATAGATGATGCCTTGCAGAAAAAGCCGTCATAAAAGAGGTATAACCGAGGGGCACTTCGGGCAAAATACTGTTGGGAATCACCCACAAAAGGAGATTAAGCTATGAACGAAGGCTGTAAGTGCAACAGCGGCGTGCGCTGTAACGTAGAGTGCTGTCTGTATAATGAGGCAGGCACCAAATGCACCAAGGATTGCATCGTGGTCACCAAGGGCGACACCGAAACCATGCATTGGTGCGGCTCGTTTCAGCAGGTATAACCCAAGAAAAGGGCAGAGTGGCCCAACGCAGATAGAGGCCGCCTTTTTTATAGGGGCACGGCTTTTGCAAAAAAAGAGGACGGCGAAAAATAGCCGTCCTTTTTTTATCTTGTTGTTGCTTTACAGCTCCGTTACTTCGGCAAAGTCAATAAAATGATTGCCCGAATAAATCAGCACGCCCGTCTGGTTTTCCAGCAGCAGATCAAAGTATGCGCGGGAAACGCTCAGCTCCATAAAATTGCCCTTCTCGTCTACGAAGGTAATCAGGAACAGAACGG
>JAFQWR010000223.1 GCA_017407365.1 Clostridia bacterium | reverse complement strand
TACACGGCAGAAACCCTGGCAGAAGAGTTCAATGCTTTCCTCAAAGCCAAGGGGCTTGATTCTGAGTATACCGTTGTAATTACGGAAGAAAACGAAACTGCTTAGGAATAAGGATGGCAATTATGTAAGCAACGGAAGCGGGCGCAAAAAGGGCGGCTCGCTTGCGTTGTGTTTCATGTTATTGGGCTATGCTGAAAAATATACTGAGCAGAAAAAGGCGGCATAACGGTAAAGAATCAAACATAAAGGAGAAAGAAATGAACGCGATAGAAATCAGAAATCTTTCAAAGAGCTTTCGTGGAATGTATGCGGTGGATCATCTCAACATGACCGTTCCGCAGGGTGCCATCTATGGCTTTATCGGGGAAAACGGTAGCGGAAAATCCACCACGATGAAGCTGATCTGCGGGCATCTCGTTCCCGACGGCGGTGACATCAAACTGTTCGGCAGAGATTATACCGACCCCGGCGTGCGTGTGAGGGTTGGCGCCTTGATTGAAAATGCAGGCTGCTTCCCCGGCTCCTCCGTGTATCAGAACCTTATGATGCAGTGCATCAATCTGGGGATAAAAAATGCGGACGGGGAAATCCGACGCGTGCTTGAAATTGTACGTATGGAAGAACACGCAGGGCTTAAATTCAAGAGCTGCTCTCTTGGTATGAAGCAACGAATCGGCATTGCCATGGCGCTTCTCGGCGACCCTGCGCTCCTCATTCTCGACGAGCCGATCAACGGGCTTGACACCGACGGTATGCGGATTATGCGAGAGATTCTTGTGGATATCACAAAAAAATACGGCTGCACCGTTCTCATTTCCTCGCATATTCTCGGCGAGCTCGAAAAAATTGCAACGCACTACGGCATCATCCGTCAGGGCGGAATGATTATGGAGCTTTCTGCCAAGGAAATGGATGCAAGAGCGCAGGTGTTTACCTCGCTCAGAACCGCAGATATGCAGGGAGCGCTTGCGGCTCTTTCCAAACAATACAGTGACGTAAGGCGTGAAGAGGATTGCATCCGTATCTATGATGTAGATGATACCGCCTCTGTCGTGGATTTTCTGATGAAAAACGGTCACGTTGTCAGTGAAATCAGAAAAAACAAAATTGGTCTTGAAGAATACTACATCGAGTTGATGTCGAAAAAGGAGGCAGAATAATGACTGAAAATCGCGGATTGAAATTCGAATCGCCTACCTTTGGGGAAAGAATTAAAGGGATGCTGGGCGTAGACCTTTACCGTCTGTTCCATACGCCGCTCTTTTACATCTTTCTTGCCATTGCCGCTATCATTCCTGCAATGGTATCCGCTATGACAATGCTACCCGACCAAAGCGGTCAGAAAATGGAGCCTCTGTATTCCAACGTATGGCAGATTATAGCCGCAACAAAAACGCTCTACGTCATAGAGGGAATTGCCGACTACGCCAATATGAATATGGTATTTATTTTTGGCGGTATTATGGTGTCTATCTTTATCGGTCACGATTATAAGTCGGGCTACGTGAAGCAGCTGTTTACCACCCACGCAAAAAAGCAGGACTATATGATTTCCAAGAGCTTGGTATGCGCCTTTGCAATGGCGTGTATGTGCGTTTCGTATTTTATCGGAGGCACGGCAGGCGGCTTGCTTGCAGGCTATGAAACGGATGTAAATATCGGCTCACTTATCGTCGCCATCTTCGGCAAGATGATTATGTCGCTGGGTTGGGCAAGCCTGTATACCTTCCTCAACGTGATTTTCCGAAGATATTTTGGCATTTCCGTGGCGTCCTCCTTCTTCTTTGGAACAGGCATTCTGATTATCGGTGCGGCGGCTATTGTGGAAAGCTTAAGCCTTCCTACGGGCTTTCTCAATATTTTCCTTTACGGTGCGTCGGTAAATGCCAACCTGGCAAGCGGAATCGGCTCCTTGCTTATCTGCATTCCGGTGTCGGTGACCTGGGCTGTGATTTATAACGTGGCAGGCACATGGCTGCTCAATAAGTGTGACGTATACTAAAAGGGGGCAGAAAAATGAACGCAGTTGAAATAAAGAATTTATCCAAAAGCTTCGGCCCCAAAATGGCGGTATGCGGCCTTGATATGACGGTACCGATGGGGGCAATCTATGGCTTTATCGGGGAAAACGGCTCGGGTAAATCTACCACAGAAAAGATGATCTGCGGTCTGATTCCCACAAGCGGAGGCTCAATTAAGCTGTACGGCAAGGATTACACGGATGAATCGGTACGTGCAAGAATGGGCGTGCTTATCGAGGCGCCCGGCTGCTTTCCCGGGCTGACCGTATGGGATAACATGATGCTTCAGGCAGAAAACCTATCCGTTCCCAACGCAGAGCAAGAGGTCATCAAGGTTCTTAAAACGGTGAGAATGGAGGGTGCGGCAGGCAACAAATACAAAAACTGCTCGCTCGGCATGAAGCAGAGAGTGGGCATTGCTATGGCGCTTCTTGGTGACCCCACTCTGCTCGTTCTTGATGAGCCGCTCAACGGATTGGATGCAGACGGTATGCGTATCATGCGTGAGGTGTTTACTGACATTATTAAGGACGGTCAGCACAGTATCATTGTTTCCTCTCATCTTCTGGGAGAGCTTCAGAAGGTTGCAACGCACTACGGCATTATCCGTCACGGAAAAATGCTCGTGGAGATGACGGCAGAGGAGCTTGATGCAAGCTGTCGCACCTATGTTGCACTGCACAGCGGCGATGCAAACAAAACAAAAATGCTGCTCGGCTGCAAGTATTCCCGTGTGGAAGAGGATGAGGCGGGGTATATTCGTGTATACGATCTTACGACGCCCGAGGAGGTTGTGCAATATCTGTATAGCAACGGTATTTGCGTTACCGAGATCAAGACCGATAAGATAGGTCTTGAAGAATACTACATTGACCTTATGAAAGGAGGCAGATAAAATGGAAAAAGCAGGAAAAAACGGGGATATCAGCCTGAAAAAGCGTGTAAAAAGCATGCTCAGGGTTGATTTTCGCAGAATGCTTCGGTCTAAGCTGTTTTACATTCTGATCGCCTGTGCGCTTGTTATGCCCATCCTTATGACGGTGATGATGTCTATGTTGGACGGCTCCGTTTCTGTCGATCCGCAGACGGGTGTGGAAACGGTTATGCAGGGACCGGAAAACACATGGCAGAATATAGGCACGCTTCCCGGGGAGCCTCTTGGCGGAGATGAAATATTTATGATGTGCAACATCAATATGATGTTTATGGCGGTTGCTGTATTTGTCTGCCTGTTTATTTCCGACGATTTCAGAAGCGGATATGCAAAAAATCTCTTTACCGTTCGGGCAAAAAGAGGGGAATACGTTATCTCCAAAACGCTTGCGGGCTTTGTTTGCGGTGCGCTTATGCTGCTTGCATACTTTATCGGCTCCGTTCTCGGCGGGGCAATCTCGGGGCTTTCCTTTTCCCTTAACGGACTGAATGCAGGCAATCTTGTACTGTGTATGCTTGCAAAGCTGTTTCTTATGCTTGTGTTTGTGCCCATCTTTACGCTCATCAGCGTAGCGGCAAAGCAGAGGGCGTGGCTTGCAATCTGCGGAAGTCTTGGCGGCGGAATGCTTCTTTTTATGATGGTTTCCATGATTACTCCGCTTGGCTCCACCTTTATCCATGTGCTCCTCTGTGCGGCAGGTGGCGCAATGTTTTCCTTTGGTTTGGGAGCAATCAGCAGGGCTGTTCTTAAAAAGACGAGCATGGTATAAGCCGCGGCAGGGATTTTTCAATCAGTCGACATCCTGGGCGCAGAACCTCCTTTCAGTAAAAATCATATAATAATATGCATGAACTAAAGTAAAGGGGGATATATGAACAGACAGAATTGGTGTAACGGTTGCTGTAATAATCCGTGTTGTTGCCCTGAAAATCAAACCTTCTTCGGAAATCCTTTTGTATCTTCCTCAGGATGTAGACAAGGCCCTCCCGGCGCCCGTGGTCCCCAGGGTCCCCAAGG
>JAFQWR010000222.1 GCA_017407365.1 Clostridia bacterium | reverse complement strand
TTTACTTTTACTGGTTGGGGGCTCCTTTTTAGAGCAATGGCAAATCCGTAAAAACTTCACAGAGCTGGAGCAATCACTGTTGAATTTGTATCAGCGCATCGAAGCGGAAGAGGCGGTAGCCTCTGAGGCTGAGCTGATTTACAAAAGCTGGGAGGAGAGCAAACGAAAAATGCACACCTATCTGCCGCACAGCGAAATAAGGGATATCAGCTTCTGGCTTGCTGAGGTAAAAAGCTACGTTTCGTCGGGAAACTTTGAGGACGCACAGGCAAAGACAGCCACCCTGATTGTTGCCGTAAGGGATATACCAAAGCGGTTTTTCCCCTCGTTCAGCAATATATTCTGATGCACCCAAAAGGGAGAGATGGCACAAAAATACCGTGGAATGTTATTCTTTTGCCTGTTTTTGGCATAAAAAAGCCTGCCGCAGATAAGCCTACGGCAGGCAATTGAATCTGAACGGTTACAGAGCAAGCAGTAAGGAAATCAAGCTGACCAATAGCCCTGCAACGATATTCCCCAGCGTGACGGCAAAAAAAGCCTCACGCTTTTTCATACTTAAAAAGGCGGCAACGGCAGAGCCCGTCCACACCCCCGTTCCCGGCAGGGGAACGGCAACAAGCACGAATACGGAAATCCACTTTACAAAACGGCTTCTTTCGCTTTCCGTTGCCTTCCTTTCGATTTCATCAGACTTTTTTGCAAACTTTTCCTCAAAAAAGCAAACCATTCTTCTGAACAGCCTCGTGCGCTTCAATGCCGAAAAGGTGGGCGTTAAAAACAACAGCAAAAGCAGGGTAACAGCCGCACCGCCCGCAACCGAAAGCAAAAGCGCCTGATAAAAGGGTAAGCCGTAGTGATACATTCCAAAGGGTATGGCACCCCGAAGCTCCACGACGGGCACGGCAGAAATGAGAAAGGTGGATAAATACGGGTTATCAAACACTTGCGCAAAAAAATCTATCACTGCTTGCACCTGTTTTTACCCTCCTTACTGCAAAAATTCAAAAGATTTTTTCTTATTATAATTCATTTTGCTTGCTTCTGTCAACGGTTTTAGTGTATGATAATAGCATCTGAGTTATGTATGAACGGAGTTTTTGGCGATGACAACGCAAGAAATGCTTTCCGCCTTTCGCAAGGCGATAACCGAATACCGATTGATTGCGGATGGCGACCGCATTGCCGTGGGGATATCCGGCGGAAAGGATAGCCTTGTGCTGGTTACCCTGCTTGCCGCCTACCAAAAATTTTCGCCCGAAAAATTTTCGCTGAACGCAATCAACATCGACCTCGGCTTTGCCGAAACATCCGAAAAGGAGAAGCAGGCAATTGCAGATTACTGCCAAAGCATCGGTGTGCCGTACGAAAGCGTAAAAACGGATATCGGGGAAATACTCTTTGATATCCGCAAGGAGAAAAACCCTTGCTCTCTCTGCTCCAAAATGCGGCGCGGCGCTCTGAACGATAAAGCACGGGAGCTTGGCTGCAACAAGCTTGCCTTAGGGCATCATAAGGATGACCTCATTGAAACCTTCTTCCTTTCGCTATTATACGAGGGCAGACTTTCTACCTTTGCGCCCTACTCATATCTATCCCGCTCGGATATCACCCTGATACGCCCCATGCTCTTTCTGGATGAAAAGGATATTGCCGCCTACGCACGTGAGATGCCCGTTTTGCACAATGCGTGCCCTGCCGACCACTTTACCCAGCGCGAGAGCATGAAGCAATACATCAAGGGTCTGCAAAAGGAAATTCCCTTTGCAAAGGAACGCATTTTCAGCGCAATTACCTCTCCCGAAAGATATAATTTATTTGACCAATATCCGCGTTACACGCGAGAAAAAACAAAAAAGGATGAAACAAAAGCATGATTGGATTTGTTATTGCAATGCAGGATGAAGCACAAGCCTTAATCGATAACTGCACCGTTACAGCCAAAGAATCGGTATACGGCACGGACGTATACACCCTGAGCTATCAGGGCACACCCCTCTGCCTCGCAGTCACGGGCATTGGCAAGGTAAACGCCGCCCTTGGCGCACAGCTTCTTGTCAGCCGCTACGGCGCAACAAAGCTTGCAAACTTCGGGCTTTGCGGTGCCTCCGACCAAGGCATTTCAGTGGGAGATTTCATTGCCGTATCCTCTTGCGTGCAATGCGATTTTGATATTTCTGCGGTGGATAACGTTGTTCCCGGTCAGTTAGACGGCTTTGAAAGCCCCTTCCTGCCCGTAAATGTGCCCCTTTTGGCAGAGTGGGAAAGACAGGGCTTTGCCACCGCAAGGCTTGCCTCGGGTGACACCTTTGCCGCAGGTGAGGATGCCGCCACTGCCCTACGCGAGCAATTTGGGTGTACCCTGCGTGAAATGGAGCTTGCCGCAATTGCACAGTTTGCAGTTAAGGCAGGCATTCCCTTTACGTCTATTAAAACCATTTCGGATGTAATCGGCAAGGACAACGCCGTTTGCTACAACGAAAAAAAGGCGTTCTGTCTGCAAAAAATGACCGAGCGCTTCCCCTCTATTTTAAGCGTGGTATTAAACGAAGCACTCTGGGGCTAAACACAATACAAAAGGCAGGAGCTAAGCCCTTGGCATTCTGCTACACAAAAAAAAGCAGACAAAGAATTTCTTTGTCTGCTTTTTTGTTTATGAACAGCTTACACCTGTTTGGGTCAGGCGCACACTATGAGGAGGCTTTGGTATAAAAGGGGGATTCCCCTTAACGGAAATTGCCGCAAAGCGCTGACACAATAACGCTTCTTATGCATCAAGCTCTTTCCAGATGGCGTAAAGCCTTGTACCCACTTCGGGACGAGGCGCACCAAGAGGGAAGGTGAAATTATAAAAATAACTAACTCCGTCAATCTCTATTCCTTTACTTAATATTGTGGGGTAAATCACGATTTCGCTTCCCTCCTCCGTGGTCCATCCCATAAAATCATATCCCTTGCGGTATGGCACCGTAATCTGGCCGCCGGATGGACACTCAATGGAATATACATACGGAGCTATACCGTCGTAGCGTAGCTCGCTATATACCGTTTTCCCCAAATAATTATAGTCATTCCACCCCTCACCTATGTAATCCAGATACACTGTTGCACTATTGAATACATCACTACCTAAAAACGCAACTCTACCGGATAATGTTACACTTTTAGGCACACCAATATCAAAAGCGTTACGTTCCACCGACCTGACTGAATCGGGAATGGGAAAATAAGTTAAGTCATTACAATAGGAAAAAGCATCTTCTCCTATTACCATCAATGAGGAAGGAAACTCAACACGCTGCAGGTTTGACCGAGAAAAAGCAGCAAACTCTATCACCTCTAACCCCTCGGGCAGAGCAATTTCGGTAATTGGGTATTCATAAAATGCACGCTCTCCAATCACCTTTGTGCCTGTGGGGATTGTGCTTGCCGCGCAGCCTGCCACAAGCTTGCCGTCTGCCTTGCTGAAAATACAGTTGCCCTTGCTGTAATAATTGGCATTGCCCTCATTTACCGCAAGTATTTCAGATACA